>DATFAW010000189.1:0-2273 GCA_035254165.1 Paludibacter sp. | reverse complement strand
ATCATGGCGCATCCGTCAAGTTGGACTGCTCCATCTGCACCTTATTTAGGGACAGCGCCCGGTACTATTTGTAGTCTATTTCCATAAATATGCAATCAAAGGTGCAGAGCTCCGAATTATTCTATTTGTTTAAAATTGATTGTTGGAATATGGTAAAATTATCATTCTATTTTTTATTTACAACTTGTGTCAAATTAAATTATTGCCAATAAAATGAAAAGGATCAGTATTACTTTATTGTTAGCAATGGTATCTGTACTATATGCTAAATCCCAGACTGTTATTCAGCAAACACTTCAAAAACTCACTTCGCCCAACGGTGCTTATGAATTTACTTTCTACCAGAAGGAAGTAGCTAAAGGCGAAAAGCAAATGTATTATACCCTGAACTTTAAGGGAAAAACGGTAGTAAATGAGTCGGAACTTGGAGTGCTGATCGAGAATCAAACTTTTGAGTCGGCATTAGCGGTTCCAAACGATACATGCAGTATTTGGGGCGAAAATCTTAACTTCACAGGAGCTCAGCGCACGTCTTTCGATCAAACCTGGAAACCTGTGTATGGTCAACATTCTTCTGTCCGTAATAACTATAACGAAATAACTATTTGCTTCAAAAAAGGCTCCAGCAATAGTGTCGAGAAGAAGGAGTTCATGGATAAGGAGAAGAGTTATTTCATGAACGTAATTGTTCGCGCATATAACGAGGGAGTTGCAATCCGTTACCATTTCCCGGCTCCTACCAACGGACTTTTCCTGCACACTGTTGGCGAACAAACCCAGTTTAGCATGCCTGAAGGCACTTTGGCTTATTACGAGCCATGGGCTCAGGGACCATATTCTTTGTTGCCTTTGAAAGACTGGAAAAGCCAGAGCGAACGTCCATTGGTGCTCAAACTGGCTAACGGATTATCGGTGGCAATTGCCGAAGCTCAGATGGTTGACTATGCTCGTATGAAGTTCAGTCTGAATCCAACAATCCCGAATACACTACAGGCTACGCTTTATGGAAGTGTTGATGTAATTCCGGCTTACTCCACACCCTGGCGTGTGATTATGGCAGCAGAAAAAGCAACAGACCTAATTGCAGATAACGATATTATTCAAAATCTGAATCCTGAAAACCAGATTAAAGATGTTTCATGGATTAAACCGGGTAAATGTCTCCGTGTTACTCAGATGAATCAGGCTGCAACTTTGAAATGCATCGATTTTGCTGCTGAACACAACCTCCAATACATCCTTTTTGACTCGGGCTGGTATGGACCCGAAATGAATAAAACTGTTTCTGCATTGAAAGTGTCAGAAAAAAGAGACATTGATATGGAAAAAGTAACCGCTTATGCTGCATCAAAAGGCATCGGTTTGTGGGTATATGTAAACCAGCGGGCAATGGTTCAACAACTGGATTCAATCCTGCCACTTTACAAAAAATGGGGTGTTAAAGGGATTAAATATGGTTTTGTGCAAATAGGAAATCAATACTGGACAACCTGGTTGCACGAGTCGGTAAAGAAATGTGCCGAGTATGGCATCCTGGTGGATATTCACGACGAATATCGTCCAACAGGCTTTAGTCGCACCTATCCGAATCTGTTGACTCAGGAAGGTATACGTGGCAACGAAGAATTCCCCGATGCTACTCACAATACCATTCTGCCTTTCACACGCTTATTGGCAGGTCCGGCCGATTACACCATTTGCTATTACAGTCCGAAATTGCAAAACACGCATGCACACCAATTGGCTTTGTCAGTTGTCATCTATAGTCCGTTTGAAATGTTATTCTGGTATGATAATCCGTCATTATACAAAGGCGAACCTGAAATAGAGTTCTTCGAGAAAGTAAAAACAACCTGGGATGACTCAAAGATCCTGGATGGAGAAATTGGACAATACATCACTGTTGCCCGTCGCAGTGGTAATGATTGGTTTGTGGGTTCAATCACCAACAATGAAACCCGTCAGGTTACAGTTCCAACAAACTTTTTAGAAAAAGGAAAAAAGTATGTAGTGAAGATGTATCAGGATGATGATAAGTTACAGACACGAACCAAAGTAAGTGTGACTGAAAAGAAAATTAAAGGTGGTGATGTGTTGCATTTCGACCTGAAAGCGAGTGGGGGCGTGGCAATAATGATAACCCCAGCCCCCTAAATTCCCCAAAGGGGACTTTAAAGATCAGGTGTTTTAAATAAATAAATAAAAAAACGTTTTTACAACGATTAACATGAAGCGGATTAGGTGAAAACTTGATCCGCTTCGTATTTTATATA
>DATFAW010000188.1:0-2570 GCA_035254165.1 Paludibacter sp. | reverse complement strand
GGAGGTTCAATTATCGGCTTTTCGGATGCAGCTACCAGCAGTTCGTCGAAAGGTGAAACGCTGAACGACACCATTCATATGGTGAGTTGTTATGCCGATGCTATTGTTATGCGCCATCCTCTCGAAGGTGCTGCTCGCTATGCTGCCGAAGTATCCCCGGTTCCCATTGTCAATGCCGGCGACGGGTCCAATCAGCATCCTTCCCAGACTTTACTGGATTTGTATTCGATACTCAAAACACAAGGTACACTCGAGAACCAGACTATTTGCTTGGTGGGTGATTTGAAATACGGACGCACGGTGCATTCGCTTATCATGGCCATGTCGCATTTTCATCCTACTTTCAAGTTTATTGCACCGGATGAATTGAAAATGCCTGACGAATACAAGGTTTTTTGCAGGAAGAATAACATTCCTTTCACCGAAGTTTCTGAACTGACTGATAATTTCAACGATGCCGATATTCTGTATATGACCCGGGTTCAGAAGGAACGATTCCAGGACTTGATGGAATACGAACGGGTGAAAAACGTGTACACGCTTAAAAATTCCATGCTCGAAAATACCAAACCGAACTTGCGCATACTTCATCCGCTACCACGCGTTACCGAAATAGATCCCGATGTGGATAGCAACGAAAAAGCTTATTACTTCCGCCAGGCTCAAAACGGTTTGTATGTGCGTCAGGCGATAATGAGTAAAGTAGTACTTAATCAATAGTAAGAGCAAGTAATTTTAAATTTGTGTAATTCGTATTCTTATGGAAAAAAAATTAAAAGTTGCCGCACTTTGTAACGGTACTGTTATCGATCATATACCTTCAGATAAATTATTCAAAGTAGTTTCAATATTGCATTTGGAGGATTCTCTGAATCAAATTACATTAGCCAATAACCTCGAGAGTGCAAAAATTGGATCCAAAGGATTGGTGAAAATTTCAGACCGTGCATTTGCCGAGGACGAAACAAATAAGATTGCATTGATTGCTCCCAATGCCAAAATTAATATCATCAGGGATTATCTGGTAGTAGAAAAACGTCCGTTGAGTTTGCCCGAAGAGATTCGGGAAATTGTGCAATGTGCCAATCCTAATTGTATCACGAATCATCAACCGGTAACCACCCGTTTTCATGTACTGAACAATGATGGCGATATTATGTTGAAATGTCATTATTGCGAACGTGAGGTGAGACGTGATGACGTGAAAATCAAATAAACTGTGTCTATGAAAAAGAATACTGACATAAATCCTTCTATCGAAAGCGACGCAGGGAAAGGACATGTTTCGTGGAAACCCGGAACACTGATTTATCCGCTTCCTGCTGTCTTGATTTCGTGCGGAAGTACTCCCGAAGAATACAATTTACTTACAATTAGCTGGGTTGGTACAATTTGCACCAATCCTCCAATGTGCTATATATCAGTTCGTCCGGAGCGGCATTCTTACGATATTATCAAGCGCAATGGTGAGTTCGTAATCAACCTGACCAACGAAGATATGGCTTTCGCTACCGATTGGTGTGGTGTGAAAAGTGGAAAAGACTTTAATAAATTTGACGAAATGAAGCTTACGCCGGCAAAATCGGAGTTAGTATCTGCTCCGATTATTAAAGAATCGCCTTTGAGCATTGAATGCCGGGTAAAAGAAATTGTAAAGCTTGGTTCGCACGATATGTTTATTGCTGATGTGGTAAATGTTCAGGCTGATTCGAAATATATAGATCCAAAAACAGATACTTTCAATTTAGGTGCTGCCAAATTAATAGCCTATTCGCACGGGCATTATTACAAATTGGGAGAAGAAATAGGAAAGTTTGGCTGGACGGTGCAGAAAAAGAGACCCCAAACCCCTAAAGGGGCTTAAGGACTTAGTTTCTATAAATATCTTTTGGAATAATAAATAAAATGAACTAACCTAGTTCCCCTTAGGGGCTAGGGGTTATTGATATATGAAACACGAAATAGATCTTTCAACGTGGAAACGCCGCGAGCATTTCGAAGTTTTTAAAAACTTCGACGAACCGCTTTTTGGTATTACCGTAAAAGTTGAATGTTCGGCAGCTTATAAAAGAGCAAAGGAATTAGGTTATTCGTTTTCAAACTATTATCTATATTTGTCGTTGAAAGTGGCGAATGAAATAGAAGAATTCCGTTACCGCATTGAAGACGATAGAGTGTATTGTTACGATAGTGTCGGTGCCGGACCAACTATTTTTCGTGAAGATGAAACGTATGGTTGTGGTTATATGCCATATAACGAAGATATTGCAGGGTTTATGAAACAAGCAACCACTGAGGTAGAACGGGTTAAAGCTGAGCGCGGTTTGAAGTTCCAACCTTCGGGTGAGAACATCATTCACTATTCAACGCTTCCGTGGGCTGATTTTACATCTGTAAATCATGCCAGGATATTAAGTGTCGGACGCAGTATTCCCAAAATCACATTCGGTAAAGTTACGCGCGATGGTGATAAAATGTGGATGCCGGTGGATATTCATGCTAATCATGCATTGATGGATGGTTTTCATGTGGGAAAATTTATAGAGCGTTTTCAGAAATTATTAAACGAA
>DATFAW010000187.1:0-11946 GCA_035254165.1 Paludibacter sp. | reverse complement strand
ACTTTGCGTCTCTAAAATCAAAAAAAAAGAGTAATATGAAACCAACTTTATTTGTGCTTGCAGCAGGAATGGGAAGTCGCTATGGCGGTTTAAAACAACTAGATGGATTAGGCCCCAACGGCGAAACTATCATGGATTATTCTATTCATGATGCAATCAAAGCCGGCTTCGGGAAGATTGTATTTGTTATCCGTGGAAGTTTTGAGAAAGACTTTAAAACTGTTGTAATTGACAAATTCAAAGATTTAATTGAAACAGATATTGTATTTCAAGAAATCAGTAATGTGCCCGAAGGTAGTACTTATACACCGGAACGCGAAAAACCTTGGGGTACAAATCATGCCGTGTTGATGGGAAAAGATGCCATTCACGAGCCTTTTGCTGTTATTAATGCTGATGACTTTTATGGTCAGGAATCGTTTGCCATTTTGGCTGATTTCTTGCGTAGTGTTGAAGGAAAAAAGAACGAATACTGCATGGTTGGTTATCGTGTAGGAAACACGTTATCGGAAAGTGGTGCGGTTAGTCGCGGCGTATGTGTGGTAGATGAAAATCAACTTTTACAAAACGTTGTTGAACGTACTCACATAGAAGAAAAGGGTGGTACTATCAATTACACGGATGAGAACGGTAAAGAAGTTGCTATTGATGCAACCACACCTGTTTCGATGAATATGTGGGGCTTCACACCTGATTATTTTGATTATTCGTTAGAATATTTTAAAGAGTTTTTAGCTGAAAACGGTCAAAAACTGAAATCGGAATTCTATATTCCATTAGCTGTAAATAATTTGATTGTATCAGGAAAAGCTACTTGTAAGGTGCTTGATACTCCTTCGAAATGGTTTGGAGTAACTTACGCCGAAGACCGCCCACAGGTGGTTCTTAAAATCAACGAATTAGTTCGTAAAGGTGTTTATCCAGAGAAATTATTCAAATAATATCCCCCAAATAATATGGCTAAAATTCTAGTAACCGGTGGAACGGGTTATATTGGTTCCCATACGGTTGTTGAATTGCAGAAAGTAGGTTTCGATGTAGTTATCGTCGATAATCTTTCCAATTCAAATATCGATGTGTTGAATGGCATCGAAAAAATCACCGGCATTCGTCCTGCATTTGAAAACATTGACTGTGTGGACTATGTAAGTATGGATCGCATGTTCGAGAGATACAAAGATATAGATGCAATTATTCACTTTGCAGCCAGTAAAGCGGTGGGTGAGTCGGTTGAGAAACCGTTGTTGTATTATCGCAACAATATTGTTTCGCTTATCAATTTGCTTCAATTGATGCCAATTCACAAGGTGAAGAACTTTGTTTTTTCTTCTTCGTGTACTGTTTATGGCCAGCCTGATGTGCTGCCTGTGACTGAAAGTGCACCAATTAAGCCGGCTTTGTCGCCCTATGGCAATACAAAGCAAATCAGCGAAGAGATAATTCACGATACAATTCATGCAAACCCTTGTTACCAAAGTATTATTCTACGCTATTTTAATCCGATTGGAGCGCATCCGTCGGCTGAGATAGGCGAATTGCCAAACGGGGTTCCGAATAACTTGTTGCCATTTGTTACGCAAACTGCTATTGGTTTGCGCAAACAACTTCAGGTTTACGGCGATGATTACAATACGCCTGATGGGTCATGTATCCGCGATTATATCCATGTGGTGGATTTGGCTAAAGCACACGTTATTGCTGTTCAGCGTATGTTGAACAATCAAACTAAAAAGCGTGTAGAGACTTTTAATTTGGGAACGGGACGCGGGTTGTCGGTATTGGAAATTATCGAAACATTCGAGAAAGTGAATGGAGTAAAAGTTCCGTACAAAATAGCTCCTCGTCGCGAAGGTGATATTGAGAAAGTTTGGGCTGATCCAAGCTATGCTAATAACGAACTGGGTTGGACTGCCAAAGAAACGGTGGAAGAAACACTTCGCAGTGCATGGGTTTGGGAACAAAACTTAGCAAAACGCACAAAAACGGAATAATAAAGGAACAATGTAAAATATAGGGTGTAAAGTATAAATAGTTTCTGTTTAAACTTTACACCCTATTTTATAAACCATAATACATAAACAACGATGCTTTATCCATTAAAATTCAGTCCCATCCTGAAAGATAAAATCTGGGGTGGAACCAAACTTAAAAGTTTATTCGACAAACCTGCCGAAACCGATAAATTAGGTGAAAGCTGGGAATTGTCAGGCTACGATGGCGATGAATCGGTAGTAACCAATGGGTTGCTTGCCGGAAATAATCTAACTGAACTTATTGAAATCTACATGGGTGAGTTGGTGGGCGATGCCATTTATGATGAGTATGGTTTGTCATTTCCATTACTTTTCAAGCTGATTGATGCCAACGAAAACCTGTCTATTCAGGTTCATCCGGGCGACGAAGTAGCTGCCGAGCGTCATAATTCGTATGGAAAAACCGAAATGTGGTACGTGGTGGATGCTGATCCGGGAGCGGCACTGATTATCGGTTTCACGAAAGATTGCACAAAGGATGAATATCTGGATGCATTGGATAATGACAAGGTGGAAGACTTGCTACAGAAAGTTCCGGTAAAAAAAGGTGATGTGTTCTTTATTCCTGCCGGACTGGTTCATGCCATTGGCAAAGGAGTGGTGGTTGCCGAAATCCAACAAAGCAGCGATATTACCTACCGTATCTACGATTACAAACGTACCGACGATCAGGGCAACGAACGCGAATTGCATACCGAACAAGCGCTGGATGTGATAAACTTCGCGGCTTCTAAAGATCCTAAAACGGCTTACAATGCCCAACTCAATGAAATAACTCCGTTGGTAACCTGCGAGTACTTTACGACTAACATCCTGCGTTTCGATGCTCCTGTAACCCGAAATTACGGAACGCTCGATACCTTTGTGGCCTATATGTGTTTAGAAGGTGATTTCGTCATTGAATATGAAGGTGAGAAAACAACCGTTGCCAAGGGTGATACAGTGCTCATTCCAGCTTGCATCGACGAATTGGGATTGATACCCGATAGTGCTAATGTAACGTTGTTGGAAGTGTACGTGGCGTAACCATTTGATTTACTATAACTGAAAAGCAGCAAGCCGGTAGTTGGCTTGCTGCTTTTTTTGTGTTGTTATTTGACACTTTGGATGTCATTTAGTATTTTGTCAAATTTTTCTTTGTAGCTTGTGCCTATTGGTATTCTTTTATCTTTTATTTTGATGATATTTCTTTCTATTGTTTCTATTTTATCTATTGCTACAATGAATGATTTATGAACACGAAGGAAGTTGTTTAATGGCAGTATGGACTCCATGCTGCTAAATGTTTGCAAGGTCATTAGCTTGTTTTTACTTGTCACAATTTGTAAGTACTCAAGCATACCTTCTATATACAAAATATCTTCTAAATTTACCCGCTCCATATTGTATCCGGATTTAATGAAGATATAATTTCTCTTAATGATTTTGGTGTCTGCTAATTGATTAAACACTTTGTCGATTGCGATGATAAATCTTTCAAATCCAAATGGCTTTAGTAAATAGTCCGTTACGTCAAATTCATAACCTTGTATTGCATATTCCTTGTAAGCCGATGTGATAATTATTTTAGGACGAACTTTGATCGATTCTAAAAATTGAATCCCGGAAAACTCATCCATTTGTATGTCCAGGAAAATTAAGTCGATATCATTCGTTTTGAGATAATTTAAAGCATCAATAGCGTTATTAAATGATTTATCCAATTTCAACCAGGAAATCTTAGAAATGAAAATTGATAGTTTCTCAATTGAAAGAGGCTCGTCGTCTATTACAATACATTTAATTTGCATACATGTCAATTGTTAGTTCTACTTTATAACGATCTTTCTCTTTTGAAATTTCAAGTTTATGACTGTTAGGGTAAATTAATTCAAGCCTGCGCTTTACATTGCTTAAGCCTATACCGCTTGTTTCGTCTTTTACAGTCTTTTTGTTTTCATCAAACACATTAATGACGTCAAGTTTAATCCAATGCTTCGAGATCTGAAAATTGATTGATATTCCTGCTTTTACTTCTTTGTCTGTTATATGTTTAAAAGCATTTTCGACAAATGGCATAAAAAGCATAGGAGCAATTTTGATGTTATCAGTATTACCATCTATTTTAAATTCAATCAATTCTTTGTTTGCCAGGCGAAGTTCTTGTAAACTCAAATATTTTTTTACATAGTCCATTTCTTTGGATAATTCGATGAAATCGGTATCTGCATCGTGTAGATTGTATCGCATTAAGTCTGATAATTTAATTAATGAATCGGAAGCCTTTTCTGGATTTACAGATATTAAAGTGTCAATATTATGCAGGGAATTGAATAGAAAGTGAGGATTTATCTGAGTCCTCAGTAATGCTAATTCGCTTTGTAAGTTTTGTCTTGAGAGTTGTAGTTGTATCTTATCCTTATTCAACCAATCAACAAAAAAACGAAATAATCCACCGGTAATACCCCAAGCGACAAAATTGGAAATGACCATGACTAAATACCCCATGAATTGAGGCTTAATAAAAAATACAGTTAAACAAATGCAGGTGAGAAGTAGAGCCGAATAAAGTAAAATCTTCTTGTTTTTTAAAATATTGAAAGTGAAGGAATAGAAAAGATAGAAAAAAAGAGGCTGTAAAAATGTAGAATAAAAATATGCGTGTTTGATATCTGATGCCTCTAAAAGATGACCTACTATAAAGTTGGATAATACCCGATTTGAAATTATTGTTACCCAAAATGCAACATGTAGCGAAATAACGATTGACTGTCTCATTTTTTTAATTGTTTTTAATTGTTTGTGTCGCAAAAGTAAATCGTCAGGAATTGTTACACAAAAATATTCAATGTGTGCTGTATTAAATTCTATCAATCGAGTGAAAGTGTCAATTTGTCTTTTGGAGCTATGTCCAATTCAATCCATTTTTTATCATTAGTATGGAAGTCGGCTGCTGTTTTTTTATTTTGTAGTATACCAGATTTAATGCATATCTATAAGTGATAACTGTCAACTGTTATCCATTTGCAATTTTCTTCACGGCATCATATACCGGTACTAAATATCCGTTTTCGAAGCGGCAAAGCACACAGATATTTCCGACCGGTTTTCCGCTTACCCATTCCAATGGCAGTTCTTTGCCATCATACATAACTTTCGAAAGAAACGATTTTCCCACTTTGAACAGCAGGTCATAATCCTGTGTTTCGAAGAGCAAGTTGTTCTTGTCGAAATTGTCCGCTTCAAACTCGCACTTGTAAACAGCTTGCTCGGCGCATTCGGTGCGCAGGTACAAAGCCTGATGCACCAGCACAGGCGAGATGCTTTTCTGCGGTTGGATATGAGCCGAAGGAATCAATCCTGTGAAAATTACTTCATCATCCTGTTTTATCTCTATTCCGGAGATATGTTCCGTCAGCAATTGTGATGTATGGATCAAATCGTTGTAGTGATAGAAATCTTCCCAATTGTTGAAGATCGTGGCATCTTTGGGCATATAGTTACCGAGTGCCAGTTCGGCGGCCACACCGGTTAGTTGTATTGTTATGTTGGACATGCTTTTATTGTTTTTAGGCCGCAAATTTACACAAAATATGCGCAAACCGCCTAATTCTTCAATCGAAAGTCGGGAAACACGGTGCTGCTAATCTCTTTTTTCCGGCTGATGTAATATATGTTCCCAAGTGGTGTAATAAGTGTCCCCCCCAATTACTGCAATATGTTTTAAACACAGCTGTAATAGGTATTCAATATGGTAAGTTAGTGTTTCCCGCGGTTCAGATACGATTCCCGGAATAGTTGGAAAACAATGATGTTTTGGAATCCGTCGGCAGTTTTAATCCAGTCTTTGAGTAGTCCGGTTTTCTCGTATTGCTCTTGTTCGAACAAGCGTCTGCTGGCGGTGTTCGATTCGGCAATGTCGCAGTAGAGTTGGTTTAATTTCAGGTAGTCGAAAACGTATTCTTCTACCAAATGGAGGCTGGCCTTGGCGTAGCCTTTTCCCTGAAAGGCGGCATCTACAAACAGCCCGAGTGCAATGCGGCTGTTGTGGATGTCGAAATCAAATAAATCCACTGTGCCTACTGTTTCACCCGTTTCGCGGTTTACCATCATCAGGCGCAGCTGTTTGCTTTCATAAATATCTCTATCGGAATCTACAATGTATTGCCTGAGCACAAAACGGGAATACGGATTGCGTGTATTGCCTACTTCCCACAACTGGGGGTTGTTTTCCCACGCATAAAGCCGGTCCAGATCTTCCGGTTCTATAGCTCTGAGTCGTATGGTTTCGTTTTCAAACAACATATTGTGATTTATAATAAACCAAAGATTGATTTAAAAAAACCTCTCTTTTTTTGTAATTTATATTCCTGATGAATTTCATCTGTGATTGGTTCCATGTATTTTCCTGTCATAATCATACGGTAAATAACTCCCCAGTCGGGTAGTCCGCCCAGATTCCGGTCGTCGATAAATAAGTCGGCTCTTAGTTTGCGAGGTTCGAGATGCTCTTCTGATTCTTCGGGATAATTATTGTTTACAGCGTAAAACTCCAATCCTTTATCCCGGCAGTACTGCACCGCTTCTTCTAGTTCGGCTCCTTCCCGCACGGTCCACAATACAATTAATTTGTCTGGACTTTGCTGCAAACGCTTAAGGGTATCTATGGCAAAAGGAATTTCTTTTCCAATATTGGGGTATTCGTGGGTGACAATGGTTCCGTCGAAATCTACTGCTATAACCATAAATTAGTTTGAAAGTTTGAAAGTTATAAAGTAAGAAAGAATAAGTTGTTTACTGCTCTATTCTTCTGTGTCGTCTAATTCCAGATCCTTAATGATTTTATTTTCTGTTGGTTTGCAGAAAAGCAATGCGATGGCACTAATACCTGCACAGAAAATCATTGATTCGGTGCGAATGATATAAAAAACAACAATACTCATTACTAATCCGAGGCCAATAGCCAGGATACGCCAGGTTGCACCGGCTACATATTTGTTGAGTTTGGTGTAATTGTCTTCAATTTGAGCCCATTTCTTAGTGCCCCGATGGAAGAGGGCTAATGCCGCTGGAATTGAAACGATGAGATAAAGAATGACAATCGATGATAAAGTTATGCTCAACGGACTTTGTATGCTTACACTCGATCCATGTGTCAGCGTTACTATATAGCCGATAATGGTTGATAATATTGTAACGGTGTAAATCAGATAGTAGGCGAGATAAATTTTCTTTACGAATTTTTCCATGATTGTTTTTCTGTTTTTTTATGATTGTTTCTTGTTCTTCGGACAACCACAAAGGGTTGCCCGTACAGTTATTTAAATGAATTTGTGAATTCTACCCGGTTCAGGATGGATCGTCCCAACGTTACTTCGTCGGCATATTCCAGTTCGTCGCCAATGGCAATGCCACGCGCAATGGTGGTGATTTTGATATTCAACGGTGCCAGTTTGCGAAATATGTAAAAGTTAGTGGTGTCACCTTCCATGGTGGTACTCAGTGCCAGAATTACTTCTTTCACACCTTCATTCTGCACCCGCTGAATAAGGCTTTCAATTTCCAAATCGCTGGGTCCGATGCCGTCCATCGGTGAGATAATGCCACCCAATACATGATACAAACCCCGGAATTGTTGCGTGTTTTCTATAGACATCACATCCTTTATGTTTTCCACTACACAAACTGTTTCGTGGTCGCGCGACTGATTGCTGCAAATCTTACACACTTCTGTGTCCGAAATGTTATGGCAAACTTTGCAATATACAATTTCCTTACGCAAATGAATAAACGCATTACCAAATACTTCCACTTCGTGTGTCGATTGCTTGAGCAAATGCAATACCAACCGGAGGGCTGTTTTCCGTCCGATGCCGGGAAGCTTGGCAAACTCATTTACCGCGTTTTCGAGTAAGGAAGATGAAAATTGCTGACTGCTCATATCTTATTATCAATTCAGCTGCAAATTTATAAAAAAAAACCGTTCAAAACTATTTTTGCCCTAAGCATTTGTGTTCGGGCATTTTTAGCTATTTTTGTACGTTTTTGAATCAGAAATTATTACATTCTCATGTCAGGTATTTTCATTTTATTGGTCATTGTTTTTTACTTTTCCATTTTGTTGTTTATCTCATACGTGGTAGGTAAGAAGAGTACCGATAATGATGCTTTTTTTCTTGGAAACCGCAAATCGCCCTGGTGGGTGGTGGCTATCGGCATGGTAGGTTCGTCTATTTCGGGTGTAAGTTTTGTGTCGGTTCCGGGCTGGGTGGGCAGTACGCAGTTTACGTATATGCAAACGGTTTTCGGTTTCTTTTTCGGATACCTGGTGATTGCCAATGTGCTGCTTCCGTTGTATTACCGGCTCAACCTGACCAGTATTTATACCTATCTGGAACAACGGTTTGGAAAATACACGTACAAAACCGGTGCTTCGTTCTTCCTGCTTTCGCGCACCATTGGTTCAGGAGTCCGCCTCTATCTGGTGACGCTTATTTTGCAACATCTGATCTTAGATGCCTGGCATATTCCGTTTGTGGTAACGGCTTTCGTGGCGGTCTTTCTGATTTGGCTTTACACGCACCGAAGCGGCATTAAAACCATTGTGTGGACGGATACGTTGCAAACCATTTGCTTGATTTCGGCTTTGGTGTTGTTGGTTTTTCAGGTTTCCAAGCAATTGGATATGAACCTGGGTGAATTTACCACCAAACTAATGAATGATGGACATTCACGCATATTTGTATTCGACGACTGGCATTCGAAACAAAACTTCTTCAAGCAATTCTTCAGCGGAATATTCATTGCTATCGTTATGACAGGCCTTGACCAGGATATGATGCAAAAGAACCTGACCTGCAAAAGTCTGCGCGATGCAAAGAAAAATATGTATTGGTATGGCTTGTCGTTTGTGCCGCTCAACCTCTTGTTCCTGACACTTGGGGCTATGCTGTTGATGTTGGCAACTAAAAATCATATCGTTTTACCGGCTTCGTCCGACGATATTTTGCCGATGTTTGCTACGCAATATCTAGGACCGTTGGTAACGTTCTTGTTTGTAATAGGTATCATTGCAGCTACCTTTGCCAGTTCCGACTCGGCGCTGGCTTCGCTCACCACTTCGTTTTCGGTGGATATTCTGGGCGTTCAACACAACGAACCAAAAGTGGCGGAACGCAAACGAAAATATACGCATATTGGCATGTCGGTGCTATTTGTGGTCATCATGCTTGTTTTTAAATTATTGAATAACAAAAGTATTATCGATGCCATTTACACCATTGCCTCGTATACATACGGTCCGTTGCTGGGAATGTTTGCCTTCGGACTGTTCACCAAGCGGCAAGTGCGCGATAAAGCAGTACCTTTGGTGGCGGTGGTTTCGCCATTCCTTTGTTTTGGACTGAATATGCTATCGACCGGCTTGTTTCATTATCCGTTGGGATATGAACTTTTGATGATAAACGGATTGATAACTTTCGGAGGAATGTATCTCCTGTCGTTGCGGCGCGGAACTATTGCATCCTAAACTTGTAACTTTCTTTCTTGTAACTTGTAACTAAAAAAAATATGGATATAAAATCTGCCGAATTTGTAATCAGCAATACTGATTATTTGAAATGCCCCGAGAGTAAATTGCCCGAGTATGCTTTTATCGGACGCTCCAACGTGGGAAAATCGTCATTAATCAACATGCTTTGCAACCGCAAGGACTTGGCTATGACATCGTCGAAACCCGGAAAAACCTTGTTGATTAATCATTTCCTGATTAATAACAACTGGCACCTGGTGGATTTGCCGGGTTACGGTTATGCTACCACCGGAAAGAAAATGCGCGAACAGTTGCAGGTTATTATTGAGAGTTATATCCTGAACCGGGAACAGCTTACTTGCTTGTTCTTGTTGATTGACTGCCGCCACGAGCCCCAGAAAATAGACCTGGACTTTATGGAATGGTTGGGCGAAAATGGTGTGCCTTTCTCCATTGTATTTACTAAGCTGGATAAACTTTCGCATGTAAAAGGTGTGGAAAGTATTCGTGCCTACAAGGAAAAACTGGAAGAACAATGGGAGGAATTGCCTCCGATATTCCTTACTTCGTCCGAAAAACGCACTGGTCGTGATGAGATATTAGGCTACATCGAGGGGATTAATAAGACTTTGTAGTTATTAACTGCGTGATATTCGCTTCGCGTTATTAATTGTTATTTGCCTTCGGCGTTTAGATACAATATAAGTTCTCGACGAAGGAGAGACTAATAACGCGAAGCAAATATCGCCGAAGGCAACTATCACGAAATTAATAACGCCAAAGGTGTTTTTCAGAAAACGTTTGCGCCCGGATTTTTAGATTCTCTTTTTAAGTTAGAATGATTTCTCGTCAAAAATGAATATCATTGCGTTTAATTTGTCAAAATCTTAGTTTTGGTTTTAGGCATCTTGAATTGAATAATCTTAAATACTGATATCATGCTAAACATTCAAAAGAAGATGAGCAATGCCTTCCTGGCATTACTCGGATTGCCCGCCACAGCGGTTGGGTTCGCTTTGTCCACTCAAATTGCCGCCCTGAGCTGGATACTTTCCAATAAATATCACCTGGACATTCATGATGTGGCTTTCGTGTGGTTGGCCGGCCCGATTGCGGGAATCTTCGGACAGGTGATTGTAGGCCTGGTGAGCGATAATGTTTGGTTTATGGGCGGTCGCCGGCGTCCGTTCATCATGATTGGCGGGCTGGTGAGTACCATTGCTTTCCTCGCACTGCCGCATATCCGGGGCATCTCGCACATCACAGGCATTTCCGACATCATTCTGATTGCTTCCATCATCGCTTTATTCCTGGATTTATCCATAAACGTAACCTTCAACCCGGCCCGTTCCATCATTGCCGACCTGACCCCCGAAGGTAAAGTCCGTACTTCGGGCTATGTGTGGATGCAGATTATTTCCGGTTTCTTTGGTGTATTGGCTTATTTCCTTTCGATGCTTTTTGGCAACGAACTGTTGCTGTACATTGCTGCCGGTGTTGTTTTTATAACTGCTGTTTTTCCTATCTTGTTTATTCAGGAAAAAAAGGATTTGGAATTAGCCAAGTCGGAAACTCAGGAAAAATACAGTGTAGGCCGTATATTCAAGGAAATATTTCCGCTTTACGGTTTCCTTGTATTTGGCATCTTTAGCTTGTTCTATCATTTCTTTACCGAAGCATTAACGCCGCTGCACAATCCGATTTTGATTGGGGCATTGGTTTATTCGGTTGTGATAGGAGTGGTTATTATCATTCGGGGATTAAAGAAAACATCCAACGAAAACGAATTTCAAAAAATCATGCTGGCACACTCGTTTACCTGGGTGGCTTTTCAGAGCATGTTTATTCTGTCGGGCTTCTTTATCGAGCATCAGATTCTGCCCAATATCGGGTTGAAAGGAATTACGGCTAACTGGTTTGCCGAAAAATTGACCGGAGTAACTCAGACTTCGGCTTCGTCGGTAGGGAATATTGTTTCGCTCGGGTTCTTTATCCTGAACCTGATTGGTGCCATCTTTCCGTTGATACTTCAATCCATCGCCAAAAGAATTGGGCGCGTAAGAACGTACATCGGTGCGTTGGTGTTTTCGGTTATCGGTTATTTCTACATTGCTTATTTCAGCCGGGTGGAAGTCGATTTTTATATCGGCATGTTCCTCGTCGGAATTGGTTGGTCGGCTGTGATTTCTATTGTATTTGCCATTATGAGCGAACGCGTGAATCCCGCTAAAATGGGATTGTATATGGGTGTTTTTAACCTGGCAGTGGTGCTTCCGCAAATGATGAGCAATGGGGTGGCCAATGTGATTAAAGCTACCGGAAACCATCAGTTGCTGTACATTTTCTGTGGGTTGCTGGTGTCAACTTCGGCTATTTTCTGGATGTTTGTGAAAGAACCGGAAT
>DATFAW010000186.1:0-4262 GCA_035254165.1 Paludibacter sp. | reverse complement strand
ATTTTTAGTATAGTTGAAGAAGGGCGGAGACAACGGTCTAAATGGGAATCTTTTAACCTTGAAACTGTCAATCACTATTTTTTTGTCTTCTTCGGAAACAAATGCTTTCATTTTTCCATCATAGCAAATTGCCATTTGAGTAGTATCCTTCTGTAAAAGGGAGACGAAACTTGCACCAATAGTAGAATCTTGCAGATTGTTATACTCTTTAATGAAATGATTCATAATTATTGATGCAGCCGTGTCAGCCGGAGCCCAACCTTCTCTTGTGATGTTGTAAGTAGCCGATTCTACTTTTTCCAGATTATTTAAAACAATTCTCAAATAATCTTTTGTGTTTTTGGACTGAGAATAGGCATTGAGTGTAATTAATACAAACAATGCAAAAGTGATTTTTTTTGTCATTTGGTTGGTTTTAATGTGGTTTGCTAATTCTTATTTTTGCGCATAACAAAGTTGTAATCCAATTAAAAGTTTCTTCATAGCTTTTGATTTAAAAAATGCCGTGCCGATAGATTTACATCGACACGGCATTTCTGAGGCTATTTCTTTTTGGTAATTTCAATTACCCCATTGGTAGCATTCTCTCCATATTTAGCAACTAATTCAGCTTTTTTAGCCTCTGTATCGGGCCTAACTACATTGACTTTTTCTATGGTTGCCGGTTTGATAGTATTCATATCGAAACCTTTTGATTGTATCACTCCATCCACAATAAATACAGGTGGGTTGCTTGAACCAAATTCTTTTACTTTGGGTGCTACTAGTCCAGAAGTTTGCTTGGCATATCCTACAACAACGATTGAACTACTTTCAGTACTTGGAGCAGGTTTAGAACCACCATCTAACTTAAATGTAATTGGTAGTGTGTAATAGACAGACACCATTTTCCCGCTTTGTTCGCCTGGAATAAAGTCTGGCAAAGAGTTTATAACACGTAGAGCTTCCTGATCCAGACTTGATGATATGCTTCTAAGAACTTTGGCTTTTTCAACTTTGCCTTGGGCATTTACCACAAATTGAACAATTGTTGTACCTTGCTGATCGTTCTTCTGTGCTTCCACAGGATATCTTATGTTTGTTCCAAGATATTCCAACAGCTTTTTCTCGCCGCCCGGATACTGTGGCATTTTTTCAACAACGCTATAAACTCCCGATTTATCCTCTACAATAGTTGGTGGAGTGAATTTGACAGAGTTTTTCGGTGTCTTTGGCGAAGTGAACTTTAGTTGTTTCTTTTTAGTCACAGAGTCCTGTGTCTGATCAAATGCTGCTTTTGCTTTATTTACTACGGTTTGCGCGTTGCTCGACAGCACTAAAGCCAGAGCCAATGGCACGATAAGCGAGTATTTCAAGATGCCCGCTTTCCTGGTTTTTTGTTGATTCATCATAATAATACGTTTTTTTAAGGGCGATACGTTAAATTTGTTTCCGAGTTTTACTTCGGGGGTTTGATACGATAATTGCAATAGATGATATTGATAGTTTTTACTGTCGAAACCGGATTCTATTACCGAATTGTCGGCGAGAAACTCAAGGTTTTGACGTATTTCGCGTTTCAATAGCCACGCTGCCGGATTAATCCAACAAGCGATAGTCAGCATTTCGCTAATCAGCACATCCAGACTGTGCATCTGCTGCGCATGGGTTCGCTCGTGAGCCAATATCTGACTGGTTTCAGACTCGTTGTGCAAAGCCGGATTGATAAATATCGTGTTGAAAAACGAGAAAGGAGTAATCGCCTTGTCGATAGCCACAATTTCAATTCCCTGTAGCAACTGTTTTTCTCCTTTCAACCTCCAACGAAGAATAGAAATGAGTTGCACCATCATTTTCACCAATAAAATAATCGAAACCAATGCATAGGCTGCCAACACGATGTTCTCAATTGTCAGAATAGAGGTTGGGGTTTCTTTACCATTTACGGTTATTCCCTGCAGTTGTACATAGTTTACCATAATTGCCTGCATTGATTCTTGTTTTTCCAGCCAGCCCGTAAGTGAAATGAGCGGATAAACTACAGATAACAGCATGCTGAAAAGCAGATAAAATCGTCGGGTTTTCCAAAAGGTGTCATGGTAAAATGCCAATCGGAAAAACAGGTAAAACAAGGCTATCGCAATGTTTACTTTCAGAAAATAGATAAGTGCGTCGTTCATTTCTTTTCGATGAGTTTAATGATTTCTTGTAATTCTTCGGCTGATATTTTTTGCTTCTCAACAAAGAAGCTCACCATTTCTTTGTACGAATTTTCAAAGTAGTTTTGCACCACACCCGACATAAATTTCGATTTATATTCGCTTTCTTCCATTACCGGACTGTACTCGGAAGTGTTGCCGTAGCGGGTGCCTTTTACATAGCCTTTCCGTTCCAGATTCTTTACAATGGATGCCACCGTGGTGTAAGGTGGGCGTGGTTCATCCATTCGTTGTATAAAATCTTTGATAAAGCCTTTGCCCTGCTGAAATATTATCAGCATCATTTCTTCTTCCTGATTGGTTAGTTTTTCCATGATTATTTCTTTTTCGGGTCTCGTGAGTTCCAACTCGCGATCATTTAAATAAAACCGCGAATTGGAATTCGCGAGACCCGGTTTTTTCTTATAGCGAATACTTCACAAATCTAAAGATAATTATGTTTGTTTGTGAATTTCAACACTCTTTATTGATTTTGCAGAAGAGCATCCAACGTTTTTCTAAGATTATTATCTGAAGGCCTTTGGGCTTGTGAATTAATTATTTTTCCGGCTTTGTCAATTAATACAAATGTTGGAATTCCATTAATTTGATATGCCTTTGCAACATTAGAATCAATTCCTCCTGTTGTAATGAGGCTTATACCATCCGCCTTACTCTCTTTTACAACTTTCTCCCAGCTACCTTTATCTTCATCAATAGAGATACTTATAAAGGCTATATCCTTTCCTTTATAATCAGATTGGAGCTTTAAATAACCTGGCATTTCTTGTCTACATGGACCGCACCATGTTGCCCAGAAATCGATATACACATATTTTCCTTTGAAATCATTTAATGAATAGTTGCTTCCGTTAATATCTGTGCAGGTGAAACCCGGAGCTTCTTTTCCTGAAGCCAATAAAAGTTTCTTCGTGTAAATTTTTCGTATTTCTCTGGCATAAATGGAATCGGTATTATTTTTTTTGAAATACTCTTTCTGCTTTTCAAAGTGGTCGGCACCTTCAAATTTTAACTTGCTTTTTGTATTCTCAAAAACCAAATATTCTTTAAGTTTTTTATTCTTTATTTCGTCTATTACTTTTAATGCTGCGTTTGAATAGGCATGTGGCAACTTTGATTCTGAAGAATCCATTTTTGCCAAAATATTTCTTGTTTTTACATTTATATAGTACTGAAGAAAATTCCTGTAGCTGGGGATGTCTAAGTATTTATCATTTTCAATGGTGATTTTATTGAAAAAGCGATAGTAACTTGTGTCTGCAATGTTTTTTTGAAGTCCAAGTACTGTCTTCAATGCACTGGCACTATATGATAACGATTTTTTTTCGTATTCGAAGAAAATAGGATCAACCTTGTTTACAACTGTTAGTTTTTCAAAATACTTTTGATATGCATCATAAGTTGAATCGATATATTTTGTTGCAATCTCCAGAGGTTGCGTGTATACAAATCGATAATCAAAGTTTCTAGTTGAGATTGAAATAGAATCAAGAATCCTATTTTCAGTTGCTCCTTTTCCTTCGTATTTTAAGGTGCTGCCAAAATTAGTTGCGTCAAATGATATCTTTAAAGAATAATCGGGAGCAAGAAAAATCTCTTTTTGGGTTTGTCCATACTTTAGAGTTTTGAAACCGGCATTTTCTGTTTGAACAGTTTGATTAAACCTGCCGTTAATTAAATTGATGGTGTCAAACGAGATGGAGATTTTGAAATCATTAATAAGTAGTGGTGTTTTGTCGGATTTTTCAATTTTCCCACTTAATGTAGCTGTCTTGTTGCTCTGAAATGAGGAAAAGAACATGATGAAGACCAGTCCAAGAATAATACTTTTTTTCATTTTTGTTTGAGTTTTTGTTTGAGTTTCGATGCTATGTCTATTCTTTATATTTAGAATGTAACTGTTTGTTTTGAAGTTGTGCAGTTATTTGCAGTCGTACGGCTAAACTCTTTTATATGTATTTATTACGAATACTTCGCAAATCTACGAATGTTTCGTAATAAATATTCTCTGGATGCGATTTTTTAATAACTTTTAAATATTGAGAGAGCAATTTGTACTAAAAT
>DATFAW010000185.1:0-3370 GCA_035254165.1 Paludibacter sp. | reverse complement strand
AATGATAAGAGGCATTAAACAAAGTAATAATCTACTTAAATACAATCTAATCATGGAATCAACGATTAAACTTTATTCGCTCAAAGCAGTTGAAATTAAATCTTACACATTTGCATTGCTTTTTGTAGCCGGCAACATTTTGTTACCACAACTTTGTCACTTAGTGCCTTTTGGTGGCCAAATGTTATTGCCGATTTACTTTTTCACCCTTATCGCAGCTTATAAATATGGCTTTTTCACCGGTTTGCTTACCGCTGTGGCATCTCCGTTGATCAATCATGCCCTTTTCGGAATGCCCGGGACCGAAATGCTTCCGATTATTCTTATCAAATCGGCTTTATTGGCTACTGCAGCTGCATACATGGCTCAACGCACCAAACAAATTAAATTTCAAAACCTACTGCTGATTATCCTTTTCTATCAGGGAGTTGGCATGATCGCCGAATTTGCCCTTACCGGTAGTTTTATGGCGGCTATGCAAGATATTCGTTTGGGATTTCCAGGCATATTGCTACAATTTGTTGGAGGATTTTTCTGCCTGAAAGCAATTAGAAATTGGTAATAAGTAGTTTTAGTAATAAGAATTCGGTCGTTATACTACTCCAATTTGGAATTGGAAATTATTTAATTGAAAATTAAGATGAAGTCTTTTGATGAAGTATTGGAACGGGTTAGGTCTATCGAAATCCCCGAAACGTTTGACATGGTGGTAGCCATAGCCAATGGTGGAATAATTCCTGCAGCTATGATCAATCAACGTTTGGGGTGCGAATATCATTTGTTGAAACTGAATTTGCGCGATGCTATGCAGAATAAACTGTACGATAAGCCGAAATTGCTGGCCGAAATTGATTTCGATTTTAAAGGTAAAAGAATTTTATTGGTAGACGACCGTGTAAAAACAGGGATAACACTTGAATTTGCCAAAGAACTGCTTTCGGATGCAAGGTTAGTAAAAACATTAGCCGTGAATGGAATAGCAGATTATTGTTTGTACAACGAGCCTTGTTTCCGTTTTCCGTGGATAGTTTAAAACCGTAGATAATTCCTAATTCCTAATTTCTAATTGATTTTGTTGTATTTTGTAACAGAAATTAATAGGAAAAAGTAGTATCTTTGCAGCAAAATTAGAAGTTGAGATTAGGTATATCAATTTCATTAACAATAAATTATGCATTACGAGCAATGCATAAATAAAAAAGCGTTCACTGTATCTTATGATTAATCGAGTATTATTGCGCATTAAGATTGTTCAAATCTTATATTCCTATTATAAAAGCGACAGCAAATCGATGCCTGTAGCTGAAAAAGAATTGTTTCACAGTATAGAAAAAACATACGATCTTTACTATCATTTGCTCCAACTGTCAATTGAAATTACCCGATTTGCAGCTGACCGTATTGAAACAAAACGAAATAAACTTCGTCCAACCCCAGAGGATTTAGATCCAAACACCCGTTTTATCGACAACGCATTCGTTGCTCAACTTTCAACAAATATTCAATTCAACGAATACCTGCAAGAACATAAATTATCGTGGGTAAATGATTCTGAGATTATAAAAGTATTGTTCGAAGAAATCATTGCAACCGATTTCTTTTCGGAATATATGAATGCTCCTGCAAATGATTATGCTGCCGATAAAGATGTTTGGCGTAAAATTTTCAAAAAAGTAATTTTACAAAGCGAAGATTTGGATGATTCTATTCAGGATCAGAATATCTATTGGACGGATGATATCGAAATGGTGGTAAGTTTCATTATAAAAACTATCAAACGTTTTGATGTAACAAAAGGCGACGAACAACCGCTTCTGCCAATGTTTAAAGATGAGGAAGATGCTGAGTTTGCAAGTAAACTTCTGCGAATAGTGCTGACAAAAGGTTCTGCATTCCGCGAGATGATTGATGTTAATACCAAAAACTGGGAACTTGATCGTATTGCGTTTATGGATATCGTTATCATGGAAGTAGCCCTGGCTGAATTAATGAACTTCCCAACTATTCCGGTAAATGTCACTCTGAATGAATACATTGAAATAGCTAAAACTTACAGTACTGAAAAAAGTGGCACCTTCATCAACGGTGTACTTGACAATATTGTAGGGCAACTTAAAAATGAAAATAAGTTGATTAAAGTGGTAATGTTTAGCGATAATAAAAAATAATATACTATTTTTGTAACTATTAATTAAAAAAATAAAGAAATGAATCTATTAAACATTTTATTACAGGCAGCCGCCCCAGGAGCAGGTGGTGCAAGCGGTTACACCAGTATTTTGATGATGGTGTTGATTTTTGTGGTTTTCTATTTCTTCATGATTCGTCCACAAAGCAAGCGTCAAAAAGAGATTAAGAAACAACGCGAAGCAATGAAACCGGGTGACAAAGTAATTACTTCAGGCGGAATTCACGGCAAGGTTAAAGAAATAAAAGACACAACTGTTATTATAGAAATAGCTGAAAACGTCCGCATTAAAGTTGACAAAAACTCTGTTTTTGCTACTGCTGAAGACATTCAAACTCCTGCTAAATAATTATCTTTCTATGGCTGATAGCAGCGGCATAAAATTTCTCAAGTACTATTTGCAAAAGCTTAAATCATTCTTTTTATCAAAAGATATTTTAAGCTTTTTGCTTTTTCTTACCCTTTCATCAGGCTTTTGGTTTGTCCATTCATTAGGCAAGGAACACGAAATAACCATAAAAGTTCCCATACGGTTTATCGGTCTGCCAATGAATGTTGCGATTATAAATTCACCTCCAACTGAAATTTCTATCAATGTAAAAGATCAGGGTTTGCGGCTGTTTTACTATTCGAAGGCTCGTCTTATTCCGCTGACTATTGATTTAAAGAGAAAATTTTATCCGAAAGGAGAAATTTTGGTTACCTCTGATCAACTTACTGGCCGGATAAACCGATATTTACATTTACTACCTACTACCACAATTTCCGAAGTTCATCCTGACTCTCTGCTTATTCAATATGAGAAATTGATAACAAAGACATTACCTATCAAACTCAATTTAAAAATCGAATTAGCTCGCCAGTATATGTTGAGCGATAAAATTAAGTTGGAACCAAACAAGGTCACTGTTTTTGGTCCTAAAAGAGTATTGGATAGTTTGAAGTCAATTTCAACAGAGCTTTTTGAGAAGAAGAACCTGAATGATACTGTCTCATTTCGATGTCGATTAAAACCCATCAATCATGTTCGGTTTTCAACAAAATACACCAAAGTTGGTATTTCTGTCGAACCGTTTACCGAAAGAAAAGTACAAATACCAATTTCGGCATTAAATTGTCCCGCTAATTTGTCTATCCGTACTTTCCCTGCTTTTGTAAATGCCACTTATATTGTAGGATTAA
>DATFAW010000184.1:0-5542 GCA_035254165.1 Paludibacter sp. | reverse complement strand
AAAGTTCTATAGGCTGAAAATGCATTTTTAAGTAG
Source organism: Paludibacter sp. (assembly GCA_035254165.1). Taxonomy (GTDB): domain Bacteria; phylum Bacteroidota; class Bacteroidia; order Bacteroidales; family Paludibacteraceae; genus Paludibacter. The sequence goes on along the minus strand of DATFAW010000184.1, from coordinate 5,507 downwards.
TATTTTATTTATCAATAAGACTTATGTCCCTTTTTTGATACTTTTATTGTGTTTTTTTCTATTTTCCGATTAATCATAAAGTAGAAGATCATGGGGCGATTGTTTTCTTTTCAACCGCTGTCAGAGTCTTCGACTGCCGGCGGAGGTGGGGGTTACTACATTTTCTCTATTTTTTCGAATACTTCTTCTTGGGTTCATTCGGTTTGAAAAATAGTTGCTGAAATGCCTGTAGTGCGTTGTATATTTTCAATGGGTTCGATAACCGATTTCACTCCGGTTAGATAAGAATCCTACCCTGTATGGCGAATACCTGAATGTCCGCAAAATAAACAACCGTGCAGCAAGCCACTCTTCGAAGGACGATACAGCAAAGTGATATAGCACAATGAAATACAGCAAAGAAACGCGAATCGATTTATCCGGTTCGCGTTTCTTTGTTATTCCAATTTTGATGGTTATCGGTTTCGAATTTCGATAACTCGTCCCGGACTATCTTCCCAACGGATGGATTTAAAATAATCAGTGCAAAGGCTTTCCGAGATGTTATCATAACTGGTCATACCAGTGACAATACTATTATTGAACCAAACAATAATATAATGATTATTCATCGTGCTTGGATGGTTCGGTGTGGCCACACTATTTACCGAACCTGTATAACAATACTGCCATGCTTCATCTTGCCCGCTAAACTGGGAATTACAAGGATCGCCAAAGAGTTTTATTACCTGATCCTTCGACATGCCATTTTGAAGCTTAAACTGGTTTGCTGTTATTGATTTTTGTCGGTTGTTGTTTTCCCTAATGATAGCACAAGAACAAAGTGCTAAGCAGACCAGGGAGATGAACAAATGATTAATTGAAATCCGTTTCATAATTATGAGTTTAAATGATTGATCTTTTTTTATACTGACGGGGTGAAAGAAAATCACCCCGTCAATGTTGCTTACTCAGCAATTTCAACGTCTTCGGAGTAAGTCTTGCTTAAAATACGGTTGGTTACCTTACAATAAGCCCATGAATAATAAATGCCGAGTGTAATAATGCTCAACAAAATTTGTCCCCAGATAAATAAAAAATCATTTCCCGGTTCAATATCGTAACCAAATGTTTTACTCTTTTTATCCGAAGTAGCAATGGTTCTTTCAGCAAAATATTGGTACAGCTTAAGATAGGCGAGAGGAAAATAAATTCCCAACGTGATAATCGAAAGTAAAAATTCAAGGGCAATTTTACCCATCGATTTCCATAATTCGGTTTCTAAGCAGATATGATAATTCTTGAATGTAAAGTTCACAGACCATTTTGTAATAAAATATAGATAAGGAATCATCAAAACAAAAATCATGAGAAACATAGCAATTGACCCTGGTGATGAGGAAGTACGGTTGAGGCTGGCAATTAAAGTTATTGCAAAGATTATAGAAAGACCTACTACGGCTATAATAAATAGAGTAATGATAACAAATAAGTCTTTGCCTTTTCCGTTGAATTTAAAGTTGTTAGCTTCGTGCGATGAGTTCTCTGAAAAGAAGTCAAATATTCTTTTGATAAACCAGGGTGAATATATTCCCAAAGTGATAATAGTCAGAAAAAACCCTAGAATTATCATACCTATAAACTCGCCGAACCTACCATTAAATTCAAATTTATTCAATTTAAATTCCGTATTTTCAATAGACATTTTAGCTATGAAAAAAGTGATAGCATACCGGACAATGAAAAGTAAAAGCATTATGCCAAACCAACCCAACATTTCAGACATGTGTTGAAGTGCTTGTTGATGTTCAAGGCCTGGTTGATTTTTAATGCCTTGTAACCTGAACTGAATGTAGATGTACGGAATTAAAAACAGAAACATGTAAAGAAGCCAAACCGGTAATAACTTTTGTCCGGTTAAATTGAATTTGAAGTAGTTTTTCATTGAAGTGAATTTTAAATGGTGTATAGATAATTTGTTTTAAAAGATAATTTGTTTTATTAAATAAAATGGCTTAAGCCTACCGGATAAGCCAATAAATGCCACATACAACTAAAAAACAACGAGCAATTTAGATAAGTCGTGACGTTAATCGGGCGTAAAGATAGTAAATATAGTTAACTTAACCATGGGTTTGATAAAATATTCAAAAAAATGACGAGGTGAACCTAAGTTACCTCGTCAATAAAACATTTATTTGTGTTTTCTCAGCTATAGCCGGTTATTTTGTCGTATTTTTTCAGATTTTTGATCGTGAGTTTCTCAATTGTGTTGGTTGCTAAAGTTCTGCTGTGTAGTATCTTTATAATCCCTATAGTTTCTTAACCCTTTTTTTATTGTTGTATTAGAAGTTTTATCAACAGTTTTCTTTTTTATTCCTTTCAATAATCGTAAAAATGATTTTAGATAACTTTCAGTTGAGGTTTCTTTTCCTTTTGATAGACGTTCTCTTTCCCGCCTTAAAAGTGTAAGCCGGCTTGCTTCATCTTCTGAAATAATATTCTTGGCAACCAGTGTTTTTAATTCGGGGCTAAGATGATTGTCAGACTGTTTTTGTGCATTGGCCAGAAAATCATTAAATGCTCTTTCCAAAATATCCCAACACTTCACATACGATTCAGAACATAAAACGATATTGTCAGATATGTTTAAAGCCTTGAAGTATTTTCTCAGATTATGTTTTTCGGTATCGTAAAAATCGACTAGAAAGATATTGAGTAGTTGATCAGAAACAGTTTCACCGGAATCAACATTAATTTTGTGTATGTACGACTCGAATTCCCTGGTGCCAAGTTTTTTGATCGTGTTCAGATAGTTATTCAATAAATAAGTATCACAAAGTTTGATTTTATTCAGATGGTTTTTATCAATAGCATTCAAAACGAAATTAGTCATATTATATTGGTTGTTAATGTCACTGGCGAGTTTTGTTCTTCGGCTGATGGCCGATTTTAATCTTTCAAGAGCTATTTCGCCACTTAAAACAAGCCCGTTTATTTCATCCAGAATTTGCAGTTCCACCACCGACAGCTCCCCGTAGAAAGGTTTATACACTAAGTCATGCTCTACTTCGGACCAGGCGTGCATGAGTACCGAAGCAACTTGTATTTCTACAATAGGTGCGTAGTCTTTTGGGTCAATGATGTTTTTATCAAGCTTAATCCTGTAGTGAGTTGCCCAATAACCGGAAAACCGTTTTGTGTATTTTGGACGCGTAGATTCAACAGGAAAGATTTTCTTTTTTTCCACATGAAATAATTCATAAATGATTTCATCGATGATTACTCTTTCGGAAGGAAAATATAAAGATACCCGAACCCCGGCTAAATCGACTATATCGTTATAAATCTCATCGAATGTTTGATATCTCTTTTCAATGTTTCGTTTTATCAGTTTATCTTTCAGTTTATCCGGTCTCTTAGCTCTGTAGGTTATTTCAGCCCGGATACCGTGCTTGATAAGTTGGTCCTCAATCTCAATTGCTACAATTTGTGATAATTTCTGGTAGTATTCGAACTCCTTGTTGTACTGCTTTAAAAAATCAGTAATGACTTTCATATTGGATTCTTGTTTTTTCGGGTTAACATGTTTCAGGAATAGATTTGCATTTAAACTGTTAGGTTTTACAGTAATTGCACAACAGGTTGATATGAAAATATTTATTGTAGTTGCACTAAGTTTCTTAATGTGTTTCTTCTTAAATAAATATCTCATTTGTTTCCCCTCAAAAAAGATAAGGCTGTATCAAAAGCACGCAAATAAATCACACAAATTTTCGCAAATAAGACTTTTCAGGTCAAATGTAATTGTCAGATTTTTAATTCAATAAAAAAATTGCGTTGATTTGTGTTGTTTGCGAATTTGCGTTCAAAAAACACTTTTGATACATCCTCATCTTTTAAAAATAATTATTGCAATAGAAGTCTTGGGCAATGGTATGTTTGTAGATATAACACTTTGTATTATAATTTGTTTCAACCTGACGAAAAACCATTTTGCACTACATGGAAGCAGGAAAATAGTAGAAGAAGTGGATGGTGGCTACCCTGAAAGAGTAAGTGGTGAAGTTGAATTTCTAACTATATTTTTTCAGCTATAGCTAGTAATTCTGTTGCCGTTTTCATGTTGCGGCTGGTGGCTGTGAGCTTAAGTTTGTTTTCGAAAAAGTTGGTGGTGAGTTTTGTGTTGCCATAGCCGGTGGGGCAGTGTACATAAATAATCCGGCCTGAATGCCAGAATTCATCGGGTGCATAATCCGAAGGAGAAATGCTATCCAGGTAAGTTTTCTCGGGAACAGCCGATAAAAATGTCAAATGCATTTTCTTTGAATCTTTCAACAGGTCTGCTCTGAACGGATTCTTTTCCAGTGCATTTCTCAATTCATCTACTGTAAGTGCCAATACCCGTACCTCGAACCCAAAAGTCCGGAGAATTTTTTCAGAGATTGTTTTCTCTAAAATTTGTGCGTTAATTTCCGAGGTCCTGAAAATCACATTTCCGCTCTGAATGTAGCTTTGTACATCGTCATAGCCCAGACTGACGTACAATTGCCGTAAGGCCTCCATTTTTATCATTTTATGTCCGCCTATATTGATACCCCGCAATATGGAAATGTAAGTTTTCATTGTGTTGATATGTTGATGTAAGACTGCAATTATTTACTGCTTTTCTTTCTCCGATAATTTTTCAATTCGTTTCAAAATATCATTCATCAAGTCTATTTGTACCTTGTGAATTTCTAATACTTCTTCTTGTTGATTAATAATTAAATGATCCATCTTTTCATGAAGCATACGCACTTCCAGTTCCGATTTCAGGTTGATCATGTAGTCTTTTTTGCCCCTTTCCCGGTCTTTGTCCTCTTGCCGGTTCTGACTCATCATAATCACCGGTGCCTGAATGGCAGCCAAACTCGACAAAATCAGGTTCAATAATATAAACGGATACGGATCGAAACCTTTGTTGCCGAGCCAGTAAATGTTGATGCAGATCCAAACAAGCAGAAACACAGCAAACGAAATGATAAACGTCCAGCTTCCACCAAAATCGGCCACTTTATCTGCAATTCGTTGTCCGTAGGTCATGGCCTGTGGTTCCTCAGCATCTAATTTGTCGGATAGGGTGGTTTTATCTTTCAACGAATCGAGCACTGTTTTTTCTAACTTGGTCAGTTGACCTATTTGCTTCGTCAGAAAGCTTTCCACGTACTTTTCGCGATAAGCGTTAAGCTCTGTGTCTGATAAATACATATCAGGAGTGAAATTTGGATAATCCTTCAGTATTAAATCAAATACCGATTTGCGGATTGATTTTCCTGAAATCCTTTCGGAAACAGGAAATTTCTTGTTTGATAAATCGCTCTTAAAAGTTTCCATATAAGTTGTTTATTATTTCGAGAATAAGTGCTTGATCAGGTTGTAATGATAATAAATTTGGGGGGTAAATGCGAGTTTCATCATTAAAGAAGGCCTGATTCAAAATGGAATGTTGTTAAACAGTTTTACACTCAAAACAATCAGTGATAAAA
>DATFAW010000183.1:0-6489 GCA_035254165.1 Paludibacter sp. | reverse complement strand
TTTTTTATAAACTATCAATATATGAAGAGGATAATTCAATTATCAATATTTATTTTTTGTTTAAGTTCAGTTGCTTATGGAGCTTCTAAACCGGAACAGCATACATTCAGAATCAGTAAAAACCTGACAATTTTCAATTCGTTGTTTCGCGATCTTGACTTATTTTATGTCGATACCTTGAATTACGACAAAATGATAAAGTCTACCATTGATAACATGCTCGAGAAGCTTGATCCATACACTGTTTATTTGCCGGAGGAAGAAACGGATGATTTGACTTTTATGACAACAGGCGAGTATGCCGGAATTGGTGCTGTTATTATAAAAAAAGATAAAGATGTTTGCATCTCAGAACCGTATGAAGGCAAACCTGCACAACGAAACGGAGTGCGTGCCGGAGATGTTATTTTGCAGGTCGATGGCAAGAATGTTAGTGGCTTATCTGTGAGCGATGTGAGTGCATTGCTTAAAGGAACGCCAAATACGACTATTAAACTAAAATTGAATAGACCGGGCGAAAAGAAACCCATTGAAATATCTTTTTTGCGCGAAAAAATACAGGTAAATCCGGTATCCTATTCGGCTGTCGTTTCTGATAAAGTTGGTTACGTGCTACTTAATGAATTTACCGATCGGGCAGCTATTGAACTGAAAGATGCTATTACGAATATGGTTAAACAACATCAAATTGAATCGTTGGTGTTGGATGTCAGGAATAATGGCGGTGGCCTGGTTGATGAAGCTGTGAAGGTTGTCGGGTATTTCGTGCCAAAGGGTACTGATGTGGTGACTACGAAAGGAAAGAATAAAGAAGCCGATAGGACTTATAAAACACCGGCCGAACCGATCTTTCCACAAATGAAATTGGTTGTGTTGGCCAATCGTTCGTCGGCTTCAGCTTCAGAAATCCTGGCCGGATCTATTCAGGATATGGACAGAGGTGTGATAGTTGGTGAACGAACTTTTGGAAAAGGATTGGTGCAGAACATTCGCCCGATAAGTTATGGCGGGCACTTAAAAGTAACTACTGCCAAGTATTACATTCCCAGTGGACGTTGTATACAGGCAATTGATTATAGTCACCGGAATGAAGACGGAAGCGTAGGCCATATCCCGGATAGTCTGACTTCAGAGTTTAAAACTAAAAATGGTCGTAAAGTACGCGATGGTGGTGGTATTGTGCCCGATACGTTGACAAAAGATGAACGCAAATTGAATATCGCCTATTATATTTTTGCTCAGAATCTGTATTTTGATTACGCGACACTTTATGTGTTGAAGCACCCTAAAATTGCTTCTGCTGCAGAATTTAAATTGTCTGACGAAGATTTTAAAGCATTCACCGATTATTTAGTTGAAAAGAAATTTACTTATACCACGCAAACGGAGAAATACTACAAAGAATTGTTTGATATGGCAAAGTTGGAAGGGTTGGATAAACGTGCAAGTGATGAATTTGCAGCTCTGAAGGCTAAGCTGACGCCGGACATTACTAAAAGTATTGAGGAAAATAAGACTGAAGTTGTAGATTTGTTGAGTCTCGAAATTATTAAACGTTACTATTATCAGAAAGGCGAAATCCAGTACTCGCTTCGTACCGATAAAGACTTAAAGGCCGCTATTGAACTGTTGAAACCGGGAGGTGGATATTCGAGGAAGTTGAATACAGCTACTAGTAAATAGCGCGAAATAGATATCCTTGCTACCAACAGCGAACTAATTGTCGGTTTTTAGTGATTAATTAAAAGGTTTTCGATTGAAAATGTAATACATTTCAATTGGAAACCTTTTTTTCTGTAAATAATATTTCTATTTTTGCGTTCTGAATGAAAAAACAACGCTAATATCCATGAAAAAAAACATTGTAGGAGAAAAAATCGGTACGTTGTGTGCCGATAAAAATATCTCGAAAGAGGAACTAGCTGAACGCTCAGGTTTGACAGTTTCGCAAATTGAACTAGTTGAAAATAGCGATATGGTTCCATCCTTGTCGCCGTTAATTAAAATTGCCCGTGCATTGGGAGTTCGATTGGGAACATTTCTGGATGATAGCGACGAGCTCGGTCCGGTTGTTCACCGGCAGACCAATGCGCAAAAACCGGCAACTTTCTCCAGTCAGCTTTCCAGTGCCAATTTCCACCTCGACTTTTTCTCGCTGGCAGCCCGTAAAACCGGCCGTCATATGGAACCATTCCTCATTGATATAAAACCATCGCTTACACACGAACCCATTCTGTCGTCGCACGAAGGGGAGGAGTTTATTTTTGTTCTTCAAGGTTCGGTAAAAATCCACTACGGTAAAGAAACATATGTTCTTCATAAAGGCGACAGCATTTATTACGATTCCATTGTTGATCACCTGGTGAGTGCATTGAATGATGAGCCGGCTCAGATTGTGGCTGTAGTTCATACACCCATTTGATGAATTCATAATTGATAATTCGCAATTTATAATTGATTATGAAATTATTTGATAGAACTTTAGGAGATTGGCTGGAGTATTGGGCTGCCGAAACTCCCGACCATGAATACATAGTGTATTCCGACCGGAACTTGCGTTTCACCTGGTCGGCTTTTAATGACCGTGTCGACAACATGGCGAAAGGCTTATTGTCGGTGGGTGTAACCAAAGGTGTCCATGTTGGTATTTGGGCGCAAAATATACCCGATTGGTTGACGTTTTTGTACGCCTGTGCCAAACTGGGCGCTGTGGCAGTGACTGTGAATACCAACTACAAGGATCATGAGCTGGCTTTTGTGTTGGAAAATTCCGATATGCATACGCTTTGCATTACCGATGGTGTTTCGGGAAGCGACTATGTGGAAATGGTCTATTCGTTGATTCCCGAACTAAGAACCACGCAACGTGGCCGGCTGAAAAGCGAACGCTTTCCGGAATTGAAAAACGTGGTGTATATCGGTCAGGAAAAGCACAGGGGCATGTACAATACGGCCGAAGTATTGCTTTTGGGCAGCAATAAGCGCAACGAAGAACTTTTAGATATTAAACAATCTGTATCTTGCCACGATGTGGTGAATATGCAATATACTTCCGGCACTACCGGGTTTCCGAAAGGAGTGATGCTCTCGCACCATAATATAGCTAATAACGGTTATCTGACCGGGGAGCATATGAAGTTTACGCAAGCCGATAAATTGTGCGTTTGTGTGCCGCTGTTTCACTGTTTTGGAGTAGTGCTGGCTACCATGAACTGCCTGACCCACGGTTGCACGCAGGTGATGGTAGAAAAATTTGATCCGCTCATTACGCTGGCTTCTATTCACAAAGAACGTTGTACGGCTGTTTATGGTGTGCCGACGATGTTTATTGCCGAGCTGAATCATCCTATGTTTGATATGTTTGACATGAGTTCGTTGCGCACCGGCATTATGGCTGGGGCTTTGTGCCCGATTGAGTTGATGCGGCAGGTGAGCGAAAAGATGTTCATGACTATTACCAGTGTTTATGGACTTACCGAGACTTCGCCTGGCATGACTCAGACGCGTTTGGAAGATTCTTTCGAAGTTCGTTGTACCACGGTGGGTAGCGATTATGAATTTACAGAAGTGGCCGTTATCGATGCCGAAACGGGCGAAATATGTCCCGATGGGGTGCAGGGCGAAATGTGCTGCCGGGGCTACAACGTGATGAAAGGCTACTATAAAAACCCGCAGGCCACTTCGGAAGTAATCGACAAGAACGGTTATCTGCATTCGGGCGATTTGGGTGTGAAAGATCCGGATGGAAATTATCGCATCACCGGGCGTATCAAGGATATGATTATCCGTGGTGGCGAAAATATATCACCACGTGAAATTGAAGAATTTCTTTATCATATGCCGGGTGTGAAAGATGCTCAGATCGTTGCGTTGGCATCACCCCGTTATGGCGAAGATGTCGCTGCTTTTGTTATTCCACATGCCGGTTTTGATCTTGCGCTCGAAGATGTTCGCGATTTCTGCAAAGATAAAATAGCCCGTTACAAAATACCTCGTTATGTATTCTTTGTGCCGGAATACCCGCTCACAGGAAGTGGTAAAATTCAAAAGTATAAACTTCGTGAAATGGCATTGGAGCTCTGCAAAGAGCAAGGAATAGAGATCGTTTAAATTAGAAAAATGATTATGTGCATAATATCCTAATGTATTTACAATATTGATTAAAGTAAATGGAAGTGGGTTTCATGATTTTCAAATCGCGGTCAAATAGCAATTCTTGCGATTTGGAATTACTTCCTTCGCTCGTGACCGTTGGTTCGCGAAACCCGGCTTAAATGAAATATCTCTATTTGTCAGGACGCTTTGCGGATAATCATATTAGAAAAAACAACAAATATTTAAAACCCACTGAGTGAATTTCTTTATTCAGCGGGTTTTCTTTCAGCACTGAAAGCCTTGTTGGGGGTCATGATAAGATTCTCGTAAAAAAATCTTCGAAATTGCACTCGTTGTAAAATTAGAAATGTATATTTGCGATATATTTATACACAATGATACTTCTTCGTCCTATATTTCAGTTGGGTCGTTTCATTCCTTCTTTTATTACTACCCAATTTTTAATCTTCAGGAAATTCCCGAAAAAATTTACATGACATGTTGTTATATGCGTATTCAGATTAAATGCTGGATATAAAGTTTTATCGTATCAATTATTCAAATTCATTTACGTCATTAAAACAACAAATAGCATGAAAACAAAAACAATAGGTCAACAATTGGGACGCAGCTCCTGGGCTGAACCCTGGAAGATAAAAATGGTGGAACCCATCCACATGATTTCGCGTAATGAACGGGCGGTAGCTTTGGCGAAAGCAGGATATAATACGTTTCTTATCCGGTCGGACGAGGTGTATATTGACCTGTTGACCGACAGTGGAACCAATGCAATGAGCGACCGCCAATGGGCTGGGATGATGATGGGCGACGAGGCTTATGCCGGTAGCCGTAACTTTTACCATCTCGAAGAAGCTATTCAGGAGTATTATGGATATACCTACGTTGTTCCCACGCATCAGGGACGCGGTGCTGAAAATATACTGTCGCAGGTAGCCATCAAAAAAGGTCAATTTGTGTGTGGAAACATGTATTTTACCACTACCCGGTTGCATCAGGAGCTTGCCGGTGGTATTTTTACGGATGTGATTATTGATGAAGCGCACGATGCCCAAAAAGAACACCCATTTAAAGGAAATGTCGACCTGGCCAAAGTTCAGAAGCTGATCGACGAAAAAGGTGCTTCCAGTATCGCGTATATTTGCCTGGCAGCAACGGTGAATATGGCCGGAGGGCAGCCGGTAAGCATGCAAAATGCACGCGAATTGCATGCGCTTTGTAAAAAACATGGAATCCGCATTTTTCTGGATGCCACGCGGGCGGTTGAAAATGCTTTCTTTATCCAGGAACGCGAAGCGGGATATGCCGACAAAACCCTGGCACAGATATTAAAGGAGTTTTGCAGCTATTCCGATGGTGCCACCATGAGTGCAAAGAAAGACTCGTTGACCAATATCGGAGGATGGCTTGGCTTGAACGACCGCGGTTTGTACGAGGAAGCCTGCAACCTGGTGGTTGTTTACGAAGGATTGCAAACCTATGGTGGTATGGCCGGGCGCGACATGGAAGTGCTCTCTATCGGGATTAAAGAAAGTGTTCAGGACGATTATATGCGTTCCCGGATAGGGCAGGTGCGTTATCTGGGTGAGCTGCTGATCGATTGGGGGATTCCTATCACGCTTCCCATTGGCGGACATGCTGTGTTTTTGGATGCCCAGAAATTCTATCCGCACATTCCGCAAGAAGAGTATCCTGCACAAACCCTGGCTGCCGATCTGTACCTGGAATCAGGAGTTCGTTCCATGGAAAGAGGTATTGTCAGTGCAGGCCGTAAGAAAGATACCGGCGAGAATTATCATCCGTCGTTGGAACTAACCCGGCTCACCATTCCGCGTCGGGTGTACACGCAAGCCCATATGGATATTGTAGCCGAATCGGTGAAGAATCTTTTTGATGTCCGCGAACAGAAAAAAGGATTAAAAATGATCTACGAACCCAAATACCTGCGTTTTTTTCAGGCGCGTTTTGAAAGATTATAAGTTGATTGTTGAAAGAGGCTCCCTGTAGGTCAAAACTTATAGGGAATTTTTTGTTGAAATTCAGCAACGGAAACCTAAATATCTGGAAAATTGAAAACTAAATATCTTAATGTGTCCGATAACAAATACTTGCTGGTAGGTATTGTTGATCACTGTTTGCATATCATAATCCTACTTATCACATATATTTATCTCTATCCTGAAGCAATGCATTCAACGTTTGGTTAAGCTTTAATTGAAAAGAATAAAAAAATAATCAAAAAAGAGGAGTAAGGTTACTCCTTTTTTTTGTGATTAATAGTTATTTGTCATTGTTGAAATAATATAATTTGAAATTAATGAGTATCTATAGTTAATAATGTCGATTTATTTTTCTATTTTTGTGACATTATGAAAC
>DATFAW010000182.1:0-10012 GCA_035254165.1 Paludibacter sp. | reverse complement strand
ATTCTGGCTTTACTGAGAGATTTTGCGTTCAATATATTAAAAACTGAAAGCAAATCCATCAAACAGGCTACTGAAATTTTTGCAAACTATAATGTCAAAGAACTCTTAAAAATAATCTTTAGAACTTAACAGCCCTGCCATTTGGGGGTTGGGGGTCACAAAAGAATAACTGAGATACACAATGCGCCTTCCGGATTATTCGGAAGGCGCATTGTGTATAAATTATCAACCTGTATGTTTACTCAGAGTACAATTGATAACTGTTCACTGATAACTGTTCACTGTCAAGCTCCCAGAGCACGCAAGGCGTAAAATACCAGAAAAGCCGGCCAAACCAGTGCTTTCAGAATACCAACCACACCTACCCAAAAGCTGGTGGCTTTGAGCAAAAAGAAAACAGCGGCTCCAATAAATCCCAAACCATACACGGCACCACCCGAAGCAGTAGACTGATGATGGTGGTAATAATGCCTTTTCTTACATTCGTAATCTTTTTCGTCTTCCATAATCGTATTATTTTAGAGTTATCAATGGGTTGCGCGATTTTCAATCGCGCTTTTGTATTGTATTATTTATGTGTGTAAAGCGCGGTTAGAAACCGCGAGACCCATAATTCAAAACGGGTTGTGCAATTTGTAATCGCATTTTCAGTTGGTATAAGAATGCGGTTGAAAACCGCAAAACCCTCAAGTAACTAAAACGAAAACGCTGCACCCACCATCACATTGGCACCCTGCACATCATAACCGTAGTAATCCTGATAATGTTTATTCAGCACGTTGTTTAGTTTGACAAAAGCGGTGAACCAGTTCAGGTAGTTATACGAAACGCCTAGGTTTACATCCACTTTATCGTTCATCTTCACGGCCGCGCTACCCAGTTTGGCATAGCGTCCACCCTCGTAGTACAAACCGCCCGACACGCTGAAGTTAGGATCGATACGCACATTGGTATTCAGTTGCATTTCGTCTTTAGGCTTGTTCCACGCATAGGCTTCGTTATCCACACTCCAGTTGTTTACCGCGTATTTCAGTTCCACATTCAGGAAGTTCTGCAGGTTATAATTGGCACGAATACCCAGTTTTACCAACGAAGCATCGCTGTAAATTACATTAAAACGGTTGGTATACAAATGAGAAGCCGGACCAGCCAGGTTATATGCCGGATTATTGGCTAAATCGTATTCTTTATTTACATAGAAATACTGTTTGTCAATCTGGCGCATATCAATATATCCGTCCACCAACAGGTTGTACAACGGTTTTACTTTTACTCCGATAACAAATTCATAGGGAGTGTAGGTATCATTCACCCGGATATCAGAAAACAGATAGGGATTTTCGGAAAACGTTTTGTTCAAAGTATTCACTTCGTAGTCGCCGGTAAGTGCCCCGTAAAGCGACAAGTATTTAGGAATGGCATTCCACTCGCCACGTACGTCGGGCGAAGGATTAGCCAGTTTGCCGTGGACAAACGACAGGCTTGTTTTTACACCGATACGCACATTCCAGTCGGGACGCTCAATGCTGTAATAAGGATTCAAAGCCAGAACCGAATAGTTTTTCCAGAAATTAAACGCCGGAATTTTAGTGGAACCATACAGCATGTTATACAAATCGAAATCCAGTCCCATCCGGTTTTCATCAATAGGCGAATTGAATTTCGCCTTAGTATGAACGATGCTTTCATTCAGGCCGTTGTTGGCAGAGAAACTGCTGTAATTAATTTCGGCTTGGTAACGCAAGTCGGGAGACAGCGGCAACGAGCGTACACCCGCGAAGACATTGAACCGCCAGAAAGTCTCAGCCTTTGGAAAGCCCGCCAAACTATCTAACTTAAATGATCGTGGTGTGGTGATAACCCCGGCTCTGCTCACCTCATTCCAATCGTATGAACCATAAGGAGCAACCAGTTTGGATAAATCAACAGGACCATTCCCGTCGAAGTTATCGCCATAATACTTGAAATGCTCATAACCGCCACCCAGTCCGGCATAAAGATCGAAAGTCTTGAATAGTTTATCGAACGACAAAGCTGTCTTGGTGGTGTGGTGCAGGCGTTTCGATTCAAAAGTACCCAAATGATTGAACGAGAAATCCAACCGCACGTCCGGTTGATTGATTACCGGATAGGCAAAATCGATGAGCGAGTTCAGGTAACTGCCAATGCCAATCCGGGCATAACCTTCTTTGTTCACTGGCTTGTCGGTGGCCAGTTCGGCGGCCGATAGCGTGTGGATATTAAAACCTGCATCCAGAGGCAAATTGAAATCACTGAATTTAGCCGTTGCCTTTTCCACGGTCGGCTCCAGTACCTTGGGCACCGAATTGATTTTTCCGGCATCCTGAATCACGGGGCGGTACTCGCGTTCCACCGACACATTGCGGTTAATAATCGTATCCTGAGCTTGCAACGAAATGCCCGAACCCAGCACAAACAAAAGGAGTAGCCCCCAAAACCCCGAAGGGGAAGTAAGAAGTACATTAAACACTTTTGTCATATTTTTCTTTATCGAATGTTCCATATATTTTGATTGTACTTTTTGAATTAAGAGATGAATTTAAAGTCCCCCTTGGGGGATTTAGGGGGCTTGTCAATTGATAATCGTGCTCTTTTCGCGTTCGCTAATAGCAGTCAACCGATCGGTAATCATAGTTTGTATCTCGTCGGCAGGCTTATAGTTTTTCTGCAAACTAAGCAGGTATTGTTTTGCCTGGAAATCGTTATTCTGCTTGATGTACACGTCGGCCAGCAACACAAAACTACGGGCTAACCAGAACTGATGCGGCGTATTCTTTTTGGCAAAGTCCATCACTTCGGCTTCCGACTCAGCCATCTTACCTTGCCGGTAATAAAGGTCGGCCAACAGGTATTTTGCTTCGGCACCATTGGCAGTGCGCGTTTCAGCAGCAAGCGATTTCAAATCGGCTGCAGCTTCGGTTTCTTGCTTCAATGCCAGGTAAGCTTTGGCACGGTTGTACAGAGCTTCCGATTTCAGCTCATTATCTGAGTGCGAATCAGTCATAATTTCATTCACGATATTCACAGTGGTTTGGTAATCGTTGAGGAAATAGCTGCAACGCAGAATACCCAACCTAGCGACATTTTTATTTTCGGTACTTTGGGCCACAGTCTGCAATTGTTTGAAATAGTCCAATGCCGTTTTATAATCTTTCTGATCGTAAGCAATTCCGGCACACCGGATAACTGCTTCCTCGATATATTCATTTCCTTCAATTTTCAAAAGAGCCTGGTAAGCCTTCAAAGCATTGTCTTTATCTTCCGTCCGATCATAACTGTCGGCCAGATAGTACTGGGTAATGGTGCAGTATTTTCCTCCGGCACAGAATTTATTCAGATAGTTCTGCATGCCCGCAATGGCTTTATCATAACTGCCATTCATATATTGTTTTTCTGCAGCCAGGTATGATATTGAATCTTCCAGGTTGACATTGTCCGATTTCGCCACATGCCCCAAGGACTTGGTGTAAGCCAGATACGCCGAAACATCATTGGCTTCGATATAAACCGTTTGCAGGCTTTCGAGCGCGGTATTCGCCTCGTCGGTTCCGGGATATTTTGCAATCACGTTTTTGTAAGCCGAAATGGCGCGGTCGGTTTGTTTTTCGTTGTAATATACCATGCCTATTTCCAATGCTGCTTTACGGGCCATATCGCTTGTCGGCTGTGCATCGAGCAAACGCTGATAGGTGGCAATAGCTTTATCATTATTGTCCATCATCAAATAAGCACGTCCCATTTCGTACATGGCATCGTCGGTATATTCCGATTTTGGATACTGGCTGATCAGACTTTCGAGCTTGGTAATTTTACCCGTGTAGTTTTTCTGCAAACCGGCAACGTATGCCGCTTGAAACATGGCGTAGTCGGCCGTATTGGGACTTGCCGCAACTGCTTTGCTATAATAAGTTTGAGCTTTGGATAAATTGCGACCATAGAAATAACAGTCGCCAATCCTGTTCAACGCATCGGGAAGCGTAATATCACCCGGATTGGTTTCGGCTTCGGTATATTTCAGGAACCAGTTGAGCGATTCGGGGTAGCTCTTCTTGGCAAAATAAGCATACGCCAGCAAATAATTAGCTGCAACACGATTGGCACTCGATCTGGAAGAAGTGTTATTGAAGAATGCTTTCAAATCGTGAATGGCCAAATCAGGTCGATCGGTGCGGTAATAGCTTTCGGCCCGCCAGTAGAGGCATTCAGCCGAGTATTTCCCGGTGGTTGAACTTTTCAACGAAAGCGAGAAGTACTCTATGGCTTTGTCCAGGCTATTTTGTGCAAAAGCTTCGGTTCCCAGTTGGTACAACAAGTATTGCTTGGTTTCGAGCAGTTTGCCGTTGGGCGATTTTATTTTCTGAATCGATAAATAAGCTGCATCATAATTCTTTGTAGTCATGTAGACCGACGACAGATAGTCGTAGGCCTCATCGGCATATTTCGAATCGGGAAATTCAGCCAGGAATTGCTCGAAAGCTGAAATGGATTCTCCAAATGCCGAGGTGCTTTCGTAGGACGTAAGCGCGTAGTTAAACATGGCTTCCTCACGCACCGTCTTATTAAAATTGGTTCGTAAAGCTGCTTCGTAAGCCAACCGGGCGTTCGTGTAGTCTTTCAGTTTTATGTACGAATTACCCAAATGCAGATAAGCATTTTCGGTCATCTCGTCTTTTTCGGTCGTGGCTTTCGACAAGTACTGAACTGCGTTGGCGTAATCCTTTGTCTGGAAATACGACAATCCCAACAAATACATGTCATTGCGCAATACCTGTGGGAACAGTTTTTCATAATTTTTCAGGTACTCAATTGCCTTGGCGTAGTTATGCTTGCGGTAAGCTATTTCACCTGCAATGCGATAGATCTCTGCATTATTTTTATTGTCCGGATTGTCTTTCAGTAT
Organism: Paludibacter sp.; assembly: GCA_035254165.1. GTDB lineage: Bacteria > Bacteroidota > Bacteroidia > Bacteroidales > Paludibacteraceae > Paludibacter. The sequence goes on along the minus strand of DATFAW010000182.1, from coordinate 5,091 downwards.
CTTTTCAGTCCGGTCATTCAGCTGGTCGTAATCCTTTTGGGCATAATAAATCTGCACAATGTAATAAGGAACAATGCTTTTATACGCCGGATTGTCTTCCAGTTTCAAAAACTCAGGCAAAGCTTCCTTGTAATTCGCCAGACAATATTGGGAATAAGCATAATAATATCTCGACGACAGGTTGTAACGCGTATCCATCTCTTTCAAATTCTTGAAAATGGACAATGCTTGTGTATAGCTCTTGGTTTGAAGGCAAGCGTACCCTTTTGCAAACAAAAAATCAACAGTTTCATGTTCGCCCAAATGATTTTCGTCAACCAAATTGAAATAAACCAACGCTTGTGTATAATTCTTTTTCTCCGACTCGAGCAAGCCAAGCATATCGTTTACCGCATCGTAAAACGGCGTATAAGGATGCAGCACCAAATGATTCTTCAACAAATCATCTGCATTTTTCTGGCGCAACTCATAAGCATTTGCCGCTAAATAATAATCAGCTTCCACCTTCTGCCCCACTCTGCCTGCACCCGGCAATTTCAGGAACTCTTCGAAGCACCGGTACGAAGCTGCAAATTTCCGTTCAAGAAAAAGCTCCTTGCCCTGACTGAACTGAGCATCGGAGTTTGTAAATATCTGTGTGTGTTGCGCCCATCCGCCAACAGAAATCAGATTTATCAGCAGACTTAAAACGATTATTTTCTTCATAAAAATACAATAATTTAATTATCCCCTAATCCTCAAAAGGGGACTTATTTTATATTACTTCAGTTTATTTTTGCATACCCATAACTATTCCTGTTCCCCTTCAGGAGTTAGGGGTTCTTAAAAATACACCCACTGCCTTTCTTATTGATTCCAAACCGAAAAGTTCGGGATTCACCTCATTCAACGGAACAAAAAAGCAATCAGCCACATCGTCCGATGGTTTCAAACTGGTTGTGTCTTCCAACTTACAAGCAAAAAACATATCAAGTGTTGGAATAATTAATCCGCTGTACTTATATTGGTTCGGAAGCGAAAACATGTATGTCGATTCTGTGACTTTAGCCTGTAATTCTTCGGCGATCTCCCGGACCATCGCATTTTCGGCCGATTCATTATCGTCTACAAAACCACCCGGCAAATCCAACGTACCTTTTTCAGGCTCTTTCCCCCGTCGGCAAACCAACAATTCCCCTGAACTATTCACGATGAAAGCCGCAACCGCAGCAGAGGCATTCATATAAAACACAAAACCGCAAGATTCGCAACGTTTTGATTTTTCGTTATTTTGAATGAATTTTTCTGATCCGCAAGCCGGACAGTGTGTGAATAATGTTGAAAAATGCATAAGAAAGAGAATTGGTTATGACTTGATACAAAGATACAAATAATTAATTTGAAAGTTGAAAGCCCCGCGAATTAAGTCCTGTACTTCGTGCTGAGATAAAGACAGAAAAGACTTTCTACTTTTTACTTTGAAGCTTTCACTCATTCAAATATCATTCCTAAAACGCAAAAAAGCGACTGTTGGTATATGAAATTTATATAAAACCTACGCTCGTTGTTCATAACTTTTATATAAACAGTTTATCTAATTGCATTTAATACACTATTTTTGTACAAAATTGAAAGTATGGGTCGCAAATTATCTTATTCGGTGGATGATGAATCCAATGACATTGTCAAACGTTACGAACAGTTTCTGTCCGGAAAAGCCACCGGCTACTTTGATGTGGAGGAACTGGAAAATATCGTAGAGTATTACCTCCGCCATGGAAGAACCAAAGATTGTACCAAGGCATTGGAATTAGGACTACAATTGCACCCAAACAATAATGCGCTGAAAACCAAACGTGCTAAGATTTATCTTGCCACCGGCGATGAGAAAAAAGCTTTCCGGTTGCTCGATTCATTGACCGAAACAACCGACTACGAAGTTATTCTGTTGAAAATTGAAGTTCTTACCAAGCTTGGACGAATTAAGGAAGCACGCATTATCAGTGACAAGCTAGTCACCGACGAATCGAACGACCTGGATAACGTTTGCCTAGATATTGCGTATATTTATTTAGCCCAGGCAGAATACAACCTGGCGCTTGAACTGCTTGAGAAAGGTGATAAGTTCAACCATCTCAATGCCGATCTGCTTTACGAACTGGCTTTTTGCTATGAGCAAAACGAAAATTTCGAAAATGCAATTGCAGTTAATCTTCGAATAATCGATATTGACCCTTTTGCCGGCGAAGCCTGGTTCAATCTCGGACAACTTTATTTCGCCACACAAAGCTTCACCAAAGCACTTGATGCTTATGAATATGCGCTGGCCATTGATGAAAAAGATTCGCTGACCTGCATACAAAAAGCACATGTACAATTTCAACTGGATCAGTTTGAGGATGCCCTTGAAACTTATCAGGAATATAAAAACATGACTTCGTACGGCCAATGGCAAACGGATATTTTCATTGCCGAGTGCTACGAAAAAATGGAGAAATACGACCAATCAATTTCATATTACAAACAGTCGCTGGAGGCTCATCCCGAAAATTATGATGCGTTGACCGGGATTGCTATTTGCCTGCTGGAACAAGAGGAATATGCAGAGAGCTTAACATACATTGAACAAGCACTTGTCCTGAACCCGGAAGCTGCTGACGCCTGGGTATATCTGGCTGAAGCAAATATTGGAATTGATGATATCGAGAATGGTTTAATGGCTTACCTTAAATCAATCTCCATTGACCCTGACCAACCCGATACGTTAATGGCGATTGCAAATATTTACCTGGAGAAAATGAAATTCGAACTGGCCCTAAAATTTTATTTAGCTGCTAAAGGAATGGATTCGACCCTGGAACTTATAGATTTATTTATTGCAGTTTGTTATTTTAAAACAGAAGACATCGCCAAAGCAATCGAATTTCTTCGAATTGCGATTTTGGAGAATGAAACCGCTGCAGCCTTGTTCCTGGAGCTATGCCCCGAAGCCGTAGATTCCCAACTATTAGAAGACTAAAAAGGAAACAATTATATGATTAAGAAATTTTTATTCGCTTTATTATTCATCTTTTCGATTACTGCTTTAAAAGCAAACACGGCAGATCAGCCGGTTAAAGCTCAAACTGAATCACTTTCGTTTATCCAACATATAGAAGCCTGGTACAAAGACAACACCAACTATTACAGTATAACTGCCCTGATGGCTTGCGAAAGCTCTATCCTACCCGTTCCTTCGGAAATGGTTATTCCCCCTGCAGTTTACGTTGCCATGGATACCGATAGCAAGTTAAACATTTTCCTCATTATCATTTTTGGAACTATTGGAGCTTTAATCGGAGCTTCATTTAATTACATAATGTCCAAATGGCTAGGAAGGCTGGTCATTTATAAATTTGCTGACAGCAAAATAGGGAAATCACTTCTGCTGAGCAGCGAAAAAATTAAAAAATCAGAAGATTATTTCAACGATCATGGCAAAACGTCTACTTTCATCGGGCGTTTCATTCCTGTTATCCGCCACCTGATTTCTATTCCCGCCGGATTGGCAAAGATGAACTACTTTAGTTTCGCACTCTACACTGTGCTAGGCGCGGGATTGTGGAATTGCATTTTAGCCCTGATGGGATACCTGGCACATGGGCAGCAAGATATGATCAATAAATACAGCCACCAATTATCGTATGTATTCATTGCAACAGGAGCAGTACTCTTAGTATGGCTTATCGTCAAAACTGTTCGAAAAAAGAAATAATCAAATGAAGCAGTTCGGTTTAATAGGATTCCCGTTAGGGCATTCGTTTTCAAAAAAGTTTTTTACCGAGAAATTCGAGCGTGAAAACATTGATGCAAAATATGATTTGTATGAACTGGAAAACATCTCCGAATTTAAAGCACTAAAAGAAAACTTAGAACTTTGCGGATTAAATGTAACTATTCCGCATAAAGAAAACATCATTCAATATCTGGACGAACTAGACGATACGGCCGCAAAAATTGGTGCTGTAAATGTCATCAAGTTCATTCGTAAAGCTGGAACATTGAAATTAAAAGGGTACAACTCAGATGCAATTGGATTTGAGAATTCACTGAAACCCCTTTTAAAATCGCATCACACCAAAGCCCTCATCCTCGGTACAGGTGGAGCTTCCAAAGCCATTGATTATACCCTTCGAAAGCTGGGAATCGAGACTACTTTCGTTTCACGCACAGCAAAGCCCGGCATGCTAACTTACGACCAAGTGAATGAAGAAACACTGAACGAGAATCTGGTTATCGTCAATGCGTCACCGGTAGGAACTTTTCCACATTCCGACGAATGTCCGAACATCCCATACCAATATCTGACCGACAAGCATTTACTATTTGATGTAGTCTATAATCCAGCAGAGACATTATTTCTTAAAAAAGGAAAAGAGCAAGGCGCACAAGGATTGAATGGAGAAGGCATGCTGATAGGACAAGCAGTTGCAGCCTGGGAGATTTGGAATTTATAAGAAGTTATAAAGTTCGTAAAATTTGAACGTTATACAATTATAACAACGCTTACTTCGTACTAATTACGTCTTTATAAAGTCCTTCGCAAGCATCTTCCAATAAGTTGATTACATTTTCGAAACCCTGATCGCCGCCATAATACGGATCGGGAACATGTGTAGCCTGAATATTTTGACAAAAATCGGTCATGCGGTAAATTTTCGCATCTTCTTCCAGCGTCATTGCCAGCTGCTTTAGCCCGGCGATATTCTGATCATCCATTGCTACAATCATATCGAAACGATCAAAATCAGCTCTGATGAATGGTCTTGAACGATGTATCAACTTATAGCCACGCTTTCCGGCAAAGAAACGCATCCGGCTATCCGCCAATTCACCCTGATGATATCCAAGCAACCCAGCCGAGTCAATTTTGAATTGACCTGTCGCATTTTCGCGCTCAAGAATCCGCAGGAAAACACCTTCGGCCATCGGTGAACGGCAGATATTGCCAAGGCAAACGAAAAGAATGGAGGTTGGGGTCATAAAACAGTTACGAGTATAAACAGTTACGAGTTACAAGAACCAAAATTTGAGAAACCCTATATTATCCTCAAATCCGGCAACTTGTAACTC
>DATFAW010000181.1:0-2507 GCA_035254165.1 Paludibacter sp. | reverse complement strand
AACAAGACTCTCAAAAATAGAATTCATACTAATTTTTCTACTGAATATGAAGACAAATTTCTTAATTTCTGCACTGCTTCTAAGTGCTGCCACGCTTTCGGCCGAAAGCATCGACCTGAAAGTAACCAATCCCAACAAAGCTGAACTCAAAAATGCTCCGGTAGTAGTTTCGTTGGATAAATACAAGGATATTCCTGCTGCAAAACGGGTGGATTTGGCTGTTTATGTCGCCGGAAAACAAATCAGCAGCCAACTCGACGATTTGAATAAAGACGGAATTCCCGACGAACTGGTTTTTCTGCTGGACTTAAAAGGTGGAAAAACAATACCGGTAACATTGAAAACCATACTGCCAAGCGAGCGTGACAGTTTCCCGACGGAAGTACATGCCGACTTGATTTCGAAACCGAAAGGAGGTAAAATGCAATTTGTAAAAGAAATTTCGTCAACAAAAAATGATATGTACAACCAATTGCATCACCATGGTGTAGCTTTCGAATCGGCATTGATAGCATATCGCATTTATTTTGACAACAAAAGCACCCTCGATTTATACGGCAAAAAGAAACAACAGTTGGAACTGGCAACCACCGAATGGTATCCTACCGATAAGCAAGCTGCGGCAGGTTATGGCGATGACGTACTCCGTGTTTTTAATTCGGTAGGCGTTGGAACTGTAAAAGGTTGGGATGGTGCTAAAGCAACGCACATCGATAAATTCGACAAACGAACACAACGTATTGTGGCTGTAGGGAAACTCCGCACCGTAGTAGAAAGCGAAGTGAAAGGCTGGCAATACGAAGGTAAAAAAATAGATATGACGGTGCGTTATATTCTTTATGCCCGTCACCGCGATGGAATTTGCGAAGTCCGCGCTTCGGAAGACATTGCTAACCTGGCAACAGGTGTTCAAAGAATAGCTGGTGGCCCAACCAGAACAGACACAAAAGGACTCGTGGGCTCGTGGGGAACAGATTATCCTGTAACCGACACCGTAAAATATGAAAAACAAACTTGTGCCCTGGGTGTTTATGTACCGAAGGCATTGGTCAACAAACAACTTACGGAAGGATTGAATAACCTGATATTGATGCCTTACAAAAAAGGGGAAACACTTCGCTTCTATTATACTGCTGCAGCTTTAAAAGAAGAACATAAACAATACACTACCCCCGAACAGTTTTTTGCATATCTGAAAAAATGGAGTGCAGCTTTGAAACCTGTAGTGGTTAAATAGTTTTATTAAGCCCTTTTGCAATTTTAGGTAGTCGAAGTCGTTTTGACTTTTTATAATATCGCTCCTACGGAGCTTATGTTGGACTGTTATGTATACGCTACCATAATATTGTTCCTAACGGAACTTTTGTGTTTTCCTAGCTTCGGAGAGGCGATATTATGGTAGCATGTAATTATATTCGATTTTTTAAGCTCTGTAGGAGCGACATTGTGCTATCATTAAAAAGTCAAGACGAAATCGTCACAATAACATAAAGCTTTCCGCTTGACAAACTCGTTTTATCAAGCGGAAAGCTTTTTTTGTACAACAGCCGGCCATGAATTCATTCAACTCAGTTGCTTCGGATCACATTTCCTTTTATTCGTAAAATTACTCTTGCGTTTTTTGCATTAGAACTCACTATAATCGTTTTACTAAAAGTTCCCGGTATTTTTGTGTTATAACTTAGTTTAATCACACCTGTTTTACCTGGTAGGATTGGTCCTTTCGGCCAGTCGGCAATTGTGCATCCACACGAAGGTTTTACGTTAGTTATTACCAATGGCGTTTTCATTCTGTTCGTGAATTTAAATTCGCATTTCCCGGGGCTTCCAACATCAATTTTACCATAATCATAAATGAGTGCCGAAAACACAACCATATCTTTTGTGTTGTTTTTACTGTTTTGAGCAGACAACGCTAAAGAAGCAAGACAGAATAAAAACAGCATTGATACCAATTTTCGCATAATATTATTTTAAAATTGTTTCGTTGAGTATAACTTTACCTGTTACAAACTTAAATCATTTTTTTGAATTTACAGACGCTTGGGCTAAATAAAGAGTTACAAGTAAAGAGTTAGAAGTTAACAAATACTATTTAAGTACGTGGAATAATAGAATGTACTATTTTGAATTCAGACCTCTCCCCCCCTCTCCCAAGGAGAGGGGGCTACGGTAGTGCAAACAGAAAGTGATCAAATGTAAAATAGGACATTATTTACTTTTCATTACTTATCTGTTAGCTTCCTGAAAACAGATCATTAAATAACGCGAGTTCGAAATAAGCTTATAAGAATGATGAATTTTACAATAGACTAACTTGATTTTATCTGATTTAGAATTTTTACTTTGGTTGCACTGTATTTCATTTGAAAGGTTTATTGAGTATGAGTTTCATCCAATTCTTGACCGCAGCTAAGTCAATCAAATGGATTATAAATTGACGATATGCTGTACTGGGAGTTTAGGTATCCATTGTATCGAAAATTCGGTCAATCAAATTTTATTAT
>DATFAW010000180.1:0-12342 GCA_035254165.1 Paludibacter sp. | reverse complement strand
AAGCCACTGCGAAACCTGTGTTAATTGGAACAGCCGTAGTGGGAGCAACCACTATGATTTTCTCCATCATCCTTCTATTGGAAAAAGTAGGTATGTTAAGCGTTTCTCTTACTTCTGCACCTATTTTACTTGGCCTTATCACAGGCGGAGCAATTATCTTCTGGTTTAGTGGAGCTTCCATGCAAGCAGTTACTACCGGAGCTTATCGTGCAGTAGAATTTATCAAAAGTACGTTCGACTTAAATAAGAAAGAAGCCGACATTCAAGACTCTAAAGAAGTTGTAAAAATTTGCACGCAATATGCTCAAACGGGAATGTGGAATATCTTTATTGCATTGATTTCGTTTACGCTTGGCTTTGCATTCTTCGACAGCAACTTCTTTGTAGCTTATCTTATCTCAATAGCTTGTTTCGGCCTATTTCAGGCTATTTATATGGCCAACGCAGGTGGTTCATGGGATAATGCTAAAAAAGTTGTGGAAGTAGATTTAAAAGAAAAGAATACTCCATTGCATGAAGCAGCCGTGATTGGTGATACTGTAGGTGATCCATTTAAAGATACTTCTTCAGTTTCTCTAAACCCAATTATCAAATTCTCAACTTTATTTGGATTATTAGCTACCGAAATTGCCTTGAAAATGAAAATTGATGCCAACCATGGCATTGGAACAGATTACAGCCCATTTATCGGAGCCGTCTTCCTGATAATCGCTTTAATATTCGTTTGGCGCTCATTCTACAAAATGAGAATTCCACTTCGAAGAAACACTGAAGTCAAAAAGAATATTACCCAGCGGAAACGGGTTGAAGTTGAAGTATAATTCAGATTAACTTATTAAGAAACACCATATAAGTCTACAATGTATCGGCTCGTATGGTGTTTTTAGTTTCATTAGTTTCTGATTATGAAAGAATTTCTTATCTTTGTATAGCTTAAAAAAAACGATTTATTAAACAATAAACTATTCAATTTTAATACAATAAAGACATGCATAATTGGTTTGAGTGTAAAATAAAATACGAGAAAACAGCTGAAGAAGGCAAAATAGTAAAAGTAAATGAAGCCTATTTGATCGATGCCTTATCGTTTACTGAAGCAGAAGCACGTATTATCGAAGAGATGAGACCTTTTATCAGTGGCGAATTCACTGTGGCCAATATTCGCAGAGCAAAAATCAATGAAATGTTCTTCAATGAAAATGGCGACAAATGGTATCGCGGTAAAGTTTTATTCATTACACTTGATGAAGAAAAAGGTATTGAGAAACGCACTGCCGTAACCATGTTGGTACAAGCAAGCGATATCAAAGAAGCACTAAATGGTATTACGGAAGGTATGAAAGGTTCGATGGCTGATTACGAAATAGCTGCCATTACCGAAACAACTATTATAGATGTGTTTAAATACGAAGCGGAATAATACTCACTTCGTTCGTGATATTTACCCTTGGCGATATTTACTCCTTTAAGTCGTGTTATTGGCTTCGCCGATATTAATTTCACGATACTAATACCAAGAGCGAAATGAACAAATATCTATTAATATTACTCCTGAAAGGAGTTAATGTCGTGAGCAAAGCGAACAAATAGCCTTAAATAATGTCTATCCAATCGAACATACAATCAATCCGGACGCACATTCCACCACATGTGCGCTTGGTTTGTGTATCAAAATTTAATCCAAACGAATCCATTTTAGAAGCTTATGAATCAGGTGAAAGAATTTTTGGCGAAAGTAAAGTTCAGGAACTATGTGGCAAATATGAAACCCTCCCACAAGATATTGTTTGGCATTTCATTGGGCATCTTCAAACTAATAAAATTAAGTTTATTGTACCTTTTGTTTCGTTGATTCACGGCGTTGATTCTTATAAATTGCTGTCTGAAATAGACAAACAAGCTGCTAAAACCGGAAAAACAGTAAATTGCTTATTGCAAATATATATTGCTCAGGAAGAAACTAAATTTGGTTTTTCGGCTGAAGAACTACTCGAAATGCTAAAAGTAGGAGAGTGGAAGAATTTAAAAAGCATTCGTATCTGCGGACTAATGGGAATGGCCACTTATACAGACAACCGCGAACAAATCCGTGCTGAATTTCGTGGGCTGAAAACCCTTTTTGACCAGATTAAGACTCAGTATTTCAGCGACGAACCATCTTTCTGCGAACTTTCCATGGGTATGTCCGACGATTATCAAATTGCTATAGAAGAAGGAAGTACGCTGGTTAGGATCGGAAGTTCAATCTTTGGACATAGAGTATATTAAGCTTTACACAAAAACCTCTCGAACTTCACTATTCTTTAACTGCACATTTTCGTGAGTAGCCCAAACCACCAAAGGCTTATAGACTGATATCCATTCCGAAAGAAAGCTGATTATTTTAATTTTCAATTCGTCGTCCAAACCCGTAAGTGGTTCATCGAGTAACAAAATATCAGCTCGTGCAGCCAAAGCCCTGGCCAATCCAACACGTTGTTGCTGACCACCACTTAATTCGTGCGGATATTTGTGTCCCTGATCAGCCAATTCCATTTTATCTAACAAAAAAGCCACGAGGTTGCTAATTTCTTGCCGGCGGATATGCTTTGAGTTCATTACATAAGCTATATTCTCAGAAATAGTTAGCCATGGCAGCAAGCGTACATCCTGAAAAGAATATGCAAAGCTAAGTTTCTTATCATTTATAATTTCTCCTGAATCTGGCTTTTCAAGCTTTGATAATAACCGAAGCAAAGTGGTTTTTCCTTTTCCCGAAGGGCCTTTTAATGTACAAACGGAGCCCGAATTAAATATCTGATCAAAGGAATTGCACACCATGATTCCATTAAACTTCTTTTCCAGATTTAATGCTATAATTTCCTTTATTTCAGCACTATGGCTATTAGAATTCAATCTAAATAATTGAGACTTCGGTAATGCATCTTTGATTCTGATTTTACGAATCAATTTAATGATGAATTCAAATAAATAACTAATACCAACTGCAACAACTGTCCAGGCAATCAGTTCCGGTACATTAATATAAGCCTGAGCCTGCCTCATGGCAGTACCAATTCCATGAATAGGTTGTGCCAGTACTTCGCCAATAATAATGGCGCGCCAACCAAAACCCATAGCCGTGCTCATTCCATCAAATATAGTAGCTTTGGAAGCCGGAAAATAGATAGATATAAATCGCTGAATAAATGATTTACCGAAAATTTTTCCCATTTCAACATATTTATTATCAACGCCTTCGAGCCCGGTGAGAACATTCTGATATAAAATAGGAAACATGGTTATCAATGCAATGAAAACCGGTAATTGTGGTGGTGAAAACCATAAAATCGCAATCAGTACCAATGATACTACAGGTATAGAACGACTTACAACAATGATTGGATGGAAAAATGCTTTCCAAAATGATGAAAAGGTGGCAACGATTGCAAATAAAAATGCAAAAAACAAAGCTAAGCCAAATCCTATTGCACCACGCAGAATGGTACTAAACAGCTCTATATAAAAGTTATCACTAACAACAAGACGACCTATCTCTTTCACTAAATCAATTAGAGAAGGAAAAATAGCAGGAAAACCTATTGACCAGGCAACCAACTGCCACACTAACCCTAAAGACAGGATAGAAAGCAAAGTTGGTAAGAGTTTGATTTGTTTCATAGAGTTCTTGGGGAAGTTTAATTAATAACGTCTATGAGATTAGATATGTTGATTAAAAGTTTGTGCAAACCATTTTATTCTCCTTCGGAGTTAGTTGCAGTTATAAAAATAAATTTACTATCAGGCATTTTTCCGCCCACGCTTTTGGGATTGAAAGCATAGAAAATTTTGAGATAACTGGTAATTTCCTGTTCAATGGCAAAAGATGCTACATAATGAATATTACATAATGGTATTGAACGTTTGGCAAGGTCTAAGTTCGGTGATATTTTATGCTCCACCAATAGTTCAGCCGCTTTTTCAGGCTCTTCATTTATGAAATTACAGCTATTGGTATATGCTGCACAAACCTGAGAGACTAACGTTGGATTGTCCTTTGAAAACCTGTCACTTACAAGGAAAGAAGTTTGTACGAATACGTTTTTATCTGTGTTAATCAAAAAATCTTCGCAATCCAGTTTTGCTATGATATGCAAAGTAGAATCCTTAGCAATCAAATTACTTACCATGGGTTCCGAAACCACTGCAAAGTTAGTTTTTCTTAGTTGTAAGGCTTGCGCTATTTCATTATTAGTAGACCATTTATAATCAATTCTCACCTGATTAATCCTGTTTTGTTTAAGCATTCGTTGCAATAAAACGTCCGACGTTGAGCCTTGTCCGAAAACCGAAACCGTCTGATTTTTCAATTTATCAATATTACGAACCGATGTATTAGTCATTATGTAAAGTGTACCCCAGATAGGACAAGCTGCCATGCGATACTTAACACCTTTATTGTATAGATTGGCAGCCATGACAGTTGGAAGAATAGCAAAGTCAAGTTTTCCCTGCATCATCAAAGCTTGAATCTGCATAGGTTCACTTTTGAGGATAATTTCAACCTTCTTACCGTCAATCACAGGCAGCTGATCAATCATTTGTATAAAACTTACAGCCGAAGGACCATTCAAAACCCCAATCCGAATCGTATCAGGAGTTCTCTTTGAACAAGAAAAAAAGAATAGTCCTAAAAAGATAACAACCATGAATTTAAATGAACTGCTTTTCATATCCAAATTGAGTTTTTATTTTATTTTCGTTGTAAGAAGTAAGCACAAAGATACAATTTTTGGTCTTATTTAGCTTGTTATTTGCCATTCTAAACGTCAAAATAACTATATTTGTACTTTAAATTAAATGCAGAAACACCAATAAATCAATATGGCGCAATTACTTTTCATCATAATCATTGTAATATTAGTAGCCGACTTTGCCCTTGAACGCTATTTGGCATTTTTAAATATCAAAGAATCAGGAAAAGAACTTCCGGCACTCTTGCGGAACATATACGATCCTGAAAAATATGCTAAACAACAGGATTACTTCCGAACCAATTCACGTTTTAGTATGCTTACAAGCAGCTTTAGCTTTATTATCATCGTGATAATGTTTGGTTTTGGCGGATTTTCGTGGGTCGATGGTTTAGTACAACAGCACGTTCAAAGTGCCATATGGACTCCAATCTTATTTTTCGGAGTGCTGTATTTTGCCAACGACATTCTGAGTATTCCCTTCGATATTTACGACACCTTTGTTATTGAACAGAAATTTGGGTTCAATAAAGTTACTCCCAAACTTTTTGTTCTCGATAAATTGAAAGGATACGGGATGACACTGGTTCTGGGTGGTGGCATTTTATTTTTGATCATCTGGATTTATACCCTGACACCAACCTATTTTTGGTTGTGGGCATGGGCAGTGGTTACTGCTTTCAGCTTGTTTATGACCATGTTTTATTCGCAAATCATCGTTCCGCTGTTTAATAAGCAAACACCACTTGAAGAAGGTGAATTGCGTACCGAAATAGAAGAATTTGCTGTAAAATCTGGATTTAAGCTGGATAATATCTTTGTTATTGATGGTTCGAAACGTTCAACCAAAGCCAATGCATATTTTAGCGGGTTAGGTTCAAAGAAACGTATCGTATTATACGACACCTTGATGGATAAAATGACCGTCGAAGAAATTGTGGCTGTACTGGCCCACGAAGTAGGTCATTATAAACATAAACATACGCTGATTAATTTTCTGATTTCAATCCCCTATACGTTGTTGCTTTTCTTTGCATTTGGTTTTATTTTGCAAAGCAATGCTTTTGCGCAAGCTTTAGGTGGATCTGTAGCATCATTCCATCTCAACGCTTTAGCATTTAGCATTTTGTATTCACCTTTTTCGTTGATATTAGATACTGCCATGAATGTTTTATCACGGAAATTTGAATACCAGGCCGATGCTTTTGCTGCAAAATACGGTTATGCACCACAGTTAGAATCCGGATTGAAAAAACTGACTGCCACTTCATTAGGGAACCTGATGCCACATCCGTTGTATGTATTTTTTCATTATTCACATCCAACATTGTATCAACGAATCAGTAAATTAAATTGAAGCATCCATAAATCCCATAAAGGGAACTTTAAGAAGTGAAACCAAGTGATAATTTACTTTTAAACAAAATGATTTTCATAAAAAAAACTCTCCCAAATTCTTTTTAGGGAATTTGGGGGTCTTATAAGGATTTATATACTATGCTCCTCGGAATAATGGGTGCCATGCCCGAAGAAATGGACAAAATAATTGCTGCTATCACAAACAAGCAAATTGTAGAACGTGGTAGTCGTGTATATTACCGTGGTGATTTATACGGACAGGAAGTAGTGGCTGTGTTTTCTCGTTGGGGCAAAGTGGCAGCAGCAACAACAGCTACCAATATGATTCTTGATTTCAAGGTAGATCGTATTATATTTACCGGTGTTGCAGGAGCTATTTCTCCACAATTAAACGTAGGCGACATTGTGATTGGCCAGCGACTGTTTCAACACGATATGGATGCACGTCCATTAATGCGTCGTTTTGAAATTCCATTGACGGGAAAAACATCGTACGAAACTCCACAACAAAATGTGGATACTATGGCACAAGCAGTGCATAACTTCCTAAAGAACAACAAAGAATTCAGAAAAATACTTGCCGAACAAAATATCATCAATCCAAAAATGCTAATCGGCGACATTGCCAGTGGTGACTTGTTTATTTCAAGTACCGAAATGAAACAGGCGTTGATCAAAAACCTGCCGTCAGTTCTTTGTGCTGAAATGGAAGGAGCGGCTGTGGCACAGGTTTGCGATGATTATGGTGTGCCATTGATTGTTGTGCGGGTTATTTCGGATACAGCCGATGAAGAAGCTCACATCTCGGCTATCGGGTTTGTAAACCAACATGCAGGCGATTATTCCTTGTCTATTTTAAAAGAATACATTACTATAATTCAAAACTTTTAGGAAGCGGATAGGAGTGAAGCCAGATAGAAAATCCCAAGTTTGTTGAGGCAAACTTGAGATTGTTCTTTTCCATTATCTATATGCCTTGTATTTCTTTTTTGCATTTTGGAGAATCCAGAAAATAACAACACTTATTAATGCCGCAAAAAAGCACCAAACTGAAGTAAGATAATGTGTAAAGAATATTACGGTAATTAAACAGGATAATGACATTAGAATACCTAACAAGTGAGTTCTTTTAATACTCGAAATAAAAAGTGGTGTTATGGAAGCTATTAAATAGATTGAAAATGCCAACAGTCTTATTGATTCAGGAAAATTATCTTTATATTCAATATGATAACCCATTATCTCCGGCGTGACATTGAACATAAATAGACAAAAGATGTAATACAACGATAAGCTTATACCCATTGTCAATAATATCCATAGATATTTTTGCCTCTTCTTATCTTTTTCCATGCATAACACTGCAAGCGGAATCATCATAGGCCAAAACACTTCGGCCATGATTAAATAAATATAAGTTACCAGGCTTTGATAGTGGGCATATACGGGATGTTGTAATATCAACCACACAAAACCTTCAACAAATTGCTGAAAACCAGAGAATAAAGGAATACTGGCAAATACAATTTGTGAAGGCTTATGCACTTTCATAACTGTAGCAACACCAATAGCTGATATAATAACACCTCCTGTAAAACTGGCTCCCGCTGAAAAACACATAAATCGGTTATTTTAGTTTTATTCCAAAAATTAAGAATTCACAAAGGAACACTTATATATCGGATAAAACTATTTAGGGTCTGCTGAAAAACTAAGTCTGTTTTCACAAGATTATATTACGGTGCGCTGCACCTTAGACTTATCCGTGAAATAAATTTCTACAAAGATTTCGCCACTCTGTGGCTTTGCTGTAGGTGAGCGCACCGGAATATCTTGTGCAAAGGAATTGAGAAAACAGTTACAAAAACCTTGCACGTTGAAATGCAAAGTGTGATCGTATTGCATTTGTATATAACAGATTAAAGTTTTTTCAGCAGACCCTATTTATTGCAACTTTATTATTGAAAGTGTGCAAATTAACTCAAAATATAGTATATACCAGAACTAGAATTTCATTTATTTTCCACCTCAAAAAAATAAGTGCAGGAAGAATTAAACTCTTCAAAACTAAAGTTTATAAGTAGAAACATACAATTCCTCCACCTTCGTTCTGGCCCAGGGTGTTTTGCGTAGAAACTTCAGGCTGGAACTAATACTCGGATTCTCGTAAAAGCAATTTATCCGAATACGCTCAGCAAGTTCTTCCCAGCCATAGGTTTCAACCAATTGTTCAATCATGTTCTTTAAAGTAATACCGTGCAGGAAGTTATTTGGTTGCGATGTCATATCAATTTGTTTGTTTCAAATCATTTTAATCATGGAAATTTCAGTCTCCTATTGTAATGGAATAAAGTAAGCAGGGTTTGATTCATAATTGCTTTTATTAATTGATTCAGGAATAAGTATTCACTTCATCAACTTTGTCCCAACTGATTTTTTTATACACAAAATTCCGGTTCACGCAATATATTGCGCCCACATAAAAAGGAATCAGGAGCAAACTGGCAAAATTGAACCACCGGAGTAAAAAATAATGTAAGAATCCCAACAGTGCCGCAATAAACATTAATCCCATAATCTTGAAAAAAGCAGCTCCTCCCTGAGTAGCTATCTTATCCTGTCCAAATGGGAAACCCGGATTCTGAATATAATAGAATAACAACGTAATCAAATAGATGGACATCAAAGCAATTACCACATCAGGAATTATTTTATATCCCCACACACAACAAATAATAACAGATAAACCCAAATAAAAAGGGATAAAAAAACGGGCAAAAGCAGCTTTGATAAATCCTTTGAAATAGTCGGCAGGCGAGGAGAGTGGCACTGTTTTGAAAATCCATGCAGCATGTTGATTATTGCCATTGAGCAATGATGTGGAAAGTGTAGTAGCAATAAGCATAAAAGCATAAAGTATCAATAAATACCGGTAACTGTGTACCAGTTCGTCCATGTTAAACGAATTATTTCGATAAAACTGGACAGCTACCATGATGATGATAAAACCAAGCGATGGCAAGAATGATTGCATAAATAATCGCTCGCGACCGGTCATTATCCAAACCAGTTTAAACGAAGCTTTTTCTTCCGGACGATGAACAAAAATTGTTGACATCATCCGATACCAAAGGCTTCTGCTACTTGTTTCTATTTTCACTTTCGAAACCTTGTCACCCTGTTCCAAATCCATAAGCTTCCGATTAAACACCGGAGTCAGGTATTTACCTGTAAGATAAATAGCAGCAACAGGAATTATCAATGCTTCGGCAATGAAAATAAGGTGCCGGTAATCAAAAACAAAAAAAGTAAATGCTTCCACTAATCCCGAAAAGAATGCCGGTGGAACCAGATAAGTATACCAGTGAACAGGTAATACCATATCCCGGATAAGTGTTTTGTCCACCATATTTACGCCCAGCTGATAAGCTAACATAAACAGAATGGCAATAACTATCTGGAAATACATCAGCAGATTCTTCAGTTTTTCACCACTGGCAAATCGCATGATAACCAAATAAAGCATATTGGCTAAAAACAAGGTGAACAACACATTCAGACAGATTGTAACTGAAAACACCAATGCCGAAACAATCCCAAACTTAAAAATAGCCACAATGATAGATATAACCGAAAGATTAAAGGCCATCAACGACAGATACAGCAAAACATGTGCATTACGTGCCAGGCTTATGGTGTTTCCTTTAATAGGAAGTGGTTGTATAATCACATTTTCGGAAGTATCAAACAGAATGGTGGTAAATTCGGAAATAATCATCATAGCCATCATAGCCATTAAAAAAGTATGGGCAAAATAGTAATAGGTAAATGGCGATTTTACAATGATTAAGAACATGGCAAAGAATATTCCGAAAAAAATTTGTCCAAACGATTGTTTTATCAATGCATTCTCGGTTTCTTTCTTTGAATTGTTGCCTATACCTTTCATTCGTCGATTGTCCATAGTCAGCTTCAAGTGCAGAATTCCGATAAACTGATTATAATCGGCACCCATTTTTTCGATAAACCAACGGAAAGGTTTAAAAAGCAATAGTAAAAACTTTATCATAGTGCTTATTTTTCGAATGCGTTGATAAATGCTTCTGCTTTCTCTCCGTGATTGGTGTTTCCTGTCAGGCGGGTGAACATTTTCTCCAGGTTTTCATCATTCGAAAGTTTGTTCAGCTCATCAAATGATCCATCGGCAATTACTTTACCCTGATCAATAAGGATAATCCGATCGGATATCTTTTCCACCACATCCATCAGGTGCGAACTATAGAAAACAGTTTTTCCCTCGCGAGCCAAATGGATAAGCATTTCTTTTACCATAATAACCGAATTGGCATCCAATCCCGATAAGGGTTCGTCCATAAATATAAGGCCAGGATTGTGCAGCAAAGCCGAACAAATCATTACTTTCTGACGCATACCTTTAGAGAATGTACCAATCCGTTGGTTTAGATTTGGTTTCATCTCAAAGATATTCATCAACGCTTCAGCTTTCGATCTGGTTAGTTCAGTTTCCAAACCACGCATTTCGCCAACAAACTCCATGAATTCCATGGGAGTAAGAGATTCGTACAAAACTGCATTTTCAGGTATATAACCCACTTGCTTTTTTATTTCGAGTGTCTGGGTGCGAAGGTCTTTTCCAAAAATGGTTATATCACCTTCAAAGTCGTTTATCAATCCACATAAAATCTTTACGGTGGTTGATTTGCCTGCTCCATTAGGTCCTATATAACCTATGATTTGTCCTGATGTAATTTCTAAATCAATCCCGTGAAGAACTTGTTTCTTTCCGTATCTCTTTTCCAGATTGTGAATTTGTACGATGGAATGGTTATTCATTTTTTTATTATTGTATTAATATATTATTATTAAAATTAAGTATTATTGATATATTTCTTAATTTCTTCTTGTCCGACCCCCAAATCCGTCAGCTGACGGAGGCTTCAAGACATAGTCGATAATATCTTTCAAGCCAAGATCACTTCTTAGAAGCACTCTTAAGCCCCCATTTGGGGGTTTGGGGGTCATAACTAAAATATATCATTCTATATAATTGCTTAAAATTATGTTGAATGCGAGCTAAAAATTATATTTTCCCGATTGAATAAACTACAGCGTCAATGTTAGCTTTAAACCAGTGCTTAATCTGCTTACATTATCTTCATAAGTATTATAATCATTGGTTTTGTCTTTTAATTTTTTATATTTACCAGGTAGGAGTGATGTTTCCACACCTACACTTAGTACCTTATTAATATGATAATCAAATCCGGCACCAATTAATCCAGTAAAAATACTTCCGTTTAGTGTTTGATTGTTGGTGTTTTGGGAATAGACATTGGAGAATTGTGCACTTTTATCAATAGTGTAGGATTGTATTCCTACGGCAAATTTCCAAAGTACATCAAGGCGGGGAGTAAGTACAGATTTTTTCCAAAGCACTTCAAGTCCGGTAAACTTAAGGCTAAGATGATCGCTTAGCACACCGTTATCCATACGTGCATCACCGTTATAATCATAATTCTCAAAACTTGTTGTTGCATCTGCTGAGTAAGAATTATGGATAATACCCAACCCCCAGGAATTGATAAAGGCTCCAACCTCAAATTGATTTACACTACCATTTTTGAGTTTACTTACTTCATCATACTCGGGATACCTTAACGATGAACTTACTGAAGCGGTCAGATAGCCAAAACTTCTATCATAACTTCCAAAGAAGTGAATGTTTCTGGATTGAGCATTTATTGTGGTTACTGGAAATAGCAGAATAATTGCTATAATAAAAAGTAGACTTTGATTTTTCATTCTTTATAATTGTTTTTATATGATACACTTAGAGTATTATCGATAGAAACGAGATCTATCCTATGTTTTCTATGCATTCTAAAAAAAAATAGCTATGCGCAACTATATTACTATGTCTAACTATGTGGTTCAAAAACGACATTATATTGTTCCCATTACTCCAATATTAATTAAAGTAAATGGAGGTTGGTTTCGCGAAACCCCAACTCAAGTCAATTATCCTTTGATGTTTCTTCGATGAGCAGGCTATTATCTTGCCAATCCATAAAGAGCTTGTAAAACTCAATGGCCTGATGCATAATCCAGTCTAATTCAAAATCAGTAGCCAACGTGAAATGTACAGCCAAGAGGTGTTTTTCATCTACCTCAAAAATATTACTATACGTAAATTGCTTTGTTTTCACCGTTAGGTTTTGTTCAATTGCAT
>DATFAW010000179.1:0-3498 GCA_035254165.1 Paludibacter sp. | reverse complement strand
TATCGCTGCATTGCAATGAAATACAATAATTTATCTACCTTTGCAAGCCAACGCAAGCAGATAGTATTATATCTCAACTATCAAATTGATAACAGTTTACTTACAACTGATAATTAAAACCCCGTGCCAAAAGAAGATTACTTATTGAAATACCTGGAAAAACTCAGCCGTGTAATTGCTGCCATGCTGGGCTTTCGCGACAGCGGATTTCCGGAAGACGGACTGCGCTTAGTGGACGAAACCTATAAGGAATTGCTGAATTTCAGTGTAGAAGAACTCGCCATTATGCCGGTTGAGAAATTCATGGAAGTTATCCGCAAAGTAGGATATTCACCAACATATTTAGACGTTCTGGCACAACTGGCACATGAAACGGCTAATACATATCAGACACAGGGAAACAAGCAATATGCTCAAAGTTTTTACCTTAAAGGCCTGCAATTGTACCATTTGCTAAATGAAAAGGATAAAACGTTTTCGTTTGAACGGGAAATGATAATTTCTGAGCTCGAAAAAATTACAAGTTAATAATATTAATCACAAAATCGCAAGTTAATATTTCATGGAAAAACGCACAATTGGTATTCACGAAAAATTACCCTTACTTCAAAGTCTGCCTCTTAGTTTGCAGCATCTTACGGCCATGTTCGGAGCCACTATACTGGTTCCGATTTTATTGGGAGTCGATCCGTCCATAGCCTTATTAATGAATGGTATTGGAACGATCATTTATTCACTTGTAACCAAAAGTGGAATTCCCGCTTATCTTGGTTCCAGTTTTGCGTTTATTGCTCCCGTTATGCTCATTTCTACTAAATACGGTGGTTTTGCTCATGCACAATCGGGTTTTATCTTTTTTGGATTATTTTTCATCCTGGTTTCTTTCGTGGTAATGAAATGGGGAATTAAATGGATTGAAGTCGTAATGCCTCCAGCTGTAATGGGTGCCGTTGTTGCCATCATAGGATTAGAACTTGCTCCGGTTGCTGTTCAACAAGCAGGTTTGGCTGCATGGCCTACTGCTGTTGGCCAAATTGTGAAACCTTTTGCTATGGATTCCAATGTGGTAATGGTATCATTATTTACATTTTTAATTGGTATTATTGGTTCGGTTATGTTTCGTGGTTTTATGCAAATAATTCCTATCCTTTTTGCTGTAGTTGCCGGCTATGTTTTTGCTCTGTTTATGGGTATGGTCGACACAACAGCTATCGCTAATGCTTCCTGGTTGGCTTTCCCACATTTCCAGGCTCCTGTTTACGATACTAACGCCATCCTGATTATAGCTCCGGCATGTATCGTGGTACTGGCCGAACACATTAGTCATCTTATCGTTACAGGAAATATTACCGGTGAAGATTTAATGAAAAAACCGGGTTTACATCGCTCGTTGTTAGGTGATGGTATTAGTAATGTCGTTTCAGGATTTGCCGGTTCTCCTCCAAATACTACCTATGGTGAAAATATCGGTGTTATGGCTATTACGCGTGTTTATTCCGTTTGGGTAATTCGTGGAGCAGCTATTCTTGCCATTGCATTTTCGTTTGTTGGCAAAATATCTGCTGCTATTTCTACCATTCCTACACCAGTAATGGGAGGTATTACCATGTTGCTGTATGGTGTAATTGCGGTTCAGGGTTTCCGTATGTATGTCGAACAAAAAGTGGATTTTAGCAAAAACCGTAATATGGTTCTCGGAGCTGTAACTTTTGTGGTTGGGGTGAGTGGTGCAGCTATCAACATTGGTTCAGTACAATTAAAAGGTATGGCCTTTGCAGCTGTAACTGGTGTTGCACTTTCATTGATTTTCTGGTTGTTCGACAACTTGAAATTGATGAATGATAAATAATTGACAATTAATCTAACTCTACCAATGTTATAAGCTTTGGCAAGGCTTTGATAAATATAAATAACGCCCGAAGGGTCAATAGCACAAAGGAAATAACGTGCAAATATAAAGATGATAAACTACAAAAATAAACAACGTCCTGAAAAGGATATGATTTTCGGTATTCGTGCGGTAATAGAAGCCATTCAGGCCGGAAAAGAAATTGACAAGATCCTTATGCGTCGCGATATGACCAGTGAATTGTCGCGCGAGCTATTTGCTGCATTGAATGGTTTGCAAATACCTGTTCAGTATGTTCCGCTCGAAAAGCTGAATAAAATGACAGTTAAAAACCATCAGGGTGCTATTGCTTTTATTTCGCCAGTGGCTTATCAACGCATTGAAGATATTATTCCCGGAATCTACGAAGAAGGCCGTATGCCGTTTATCGTAGTACTTGATGGTGTGACCGATGTGCGCAATTTTGGAGCTATTGCCCGTACTTGCGAATGTGCCGGTGTCGATGCGATTATAATCCCTACTAAAGGTGGTGCTTCTATCACTGCTGATGCTATTAAAACTTCGGCAGGTGCATTACTGTCTATTCCTGTTTGTCGTGAAGAAAATCTTGGAAATGCATTGAAATTCTTAGTTTCTTCGGGCATAAAATTGGTTGCTGCAAGCGAGAAAGCCACTAAAAACTATACTGAAGCTGCAATGACTGAGCCTATCGGCATTATTATGGGAGCAGAAGATGAAGGCGTTAACCCTGATCATTTACGCCTTTGCGATGAGATGGTGAGTATTCCGATGCTTGGAACTATCGATTCGTTGAATGTTTCGGTAGCTGCCGGGGTGTTGATTTATGAAGCTGTAAGACAAAGAACGACCCCTAACCTCTAAAGGGGGATTTAGATAGTTTTGTATACAAAAAATGATTATTTATAAACAAACAACAATTTTCTAATTTATTAGCAATGAGTTGAAAATATTTCTCCCCTTTAGGGGTTGGGGGTATTATATGACAGTATTATACGAAGACAACCATATTATAGCCGTAAACAAGAATTCATCTGAAATTGTACAGGGCGACAAAACTGGTGACGAACCGCTTTCGGAAACCATTAAAAAGTATCTGAAAGAAAAGTACAACAAACCGGGTGAAGTGTTTTGCGGCGTGACGCATCGCCTAGACCGTCCGGTAAGTGGCGTGGTGTTGTTTGCCAAAACCAGTAAAGCCCTGACACGCCTGAACGAAATGTTTCGCACGCAAGAGGTAAAGAAAACCTATTGGGCTATTGTAAAGGAAAAACCGGCACAGATTGAAGGAAGGTTAGAGCATTTTCTGATTCGCAACGAAAAGCAAAACAAATCGGTTGCACACGACAAAATGGTTCCGAATGCAAAAGCAGCAGCCTTGAGTTACAAGCTTATCGGGCATTCCGATACGTATTATTTGCTCGAAGTGCATCTCGAAACCGGTCGACATCATCAGATCCGTTGCCAATTAGCTAAAATGGGTTGCCCTATAAAAGGTGATTTGAAATACGGTTTTCCACGCTCCAATCCGAATGGTGGCATTAGCCTGCATGCCCGGAATATAGAGTTTATTCATCCTGTTTCCAAACAACTGATTCAGATAACTGCTCCGGTACCCGAAGATGATAAAC
>DATFAW010000178.1:0-8261 GCA_035254165.1 Paludibacter sp. | reverse complement strand
AATCAATATTTATAACGTTTGATCAAGCGTATTACGACCAAATAATAATTCTTTTATCAACCAACCACGTCCGTGGTTTTACCGGTTGGGAAGCTGTTGTTGGGCGTGGCAGCCAAACCGGCGAACCTCATTACGGAACTCATGCCTGGCCTTCGCTGAACTCATCTATTCTTACTATGGTGGACGATGTAAAGGTGAAATCGATACTCGAAGATTTGCGGGAGTTGGACGGAACTTCCGAGCGCATGGGTATCCGTGCTTTTGTGTGGAATATTGAGGACGGAATGTAAAATCAATGCATAATTAAAAATGCATAATTCATAATTAGAAATGCGCTTCCTGAGTTTGTCTCGGGGAGCGCATTTTTGATTATTCTGTTATTATCTCAGGAAATGGAAAAAAATATTATATGATTATCCGCAAAGAGTCCTATCAAGTTGGGTTTCGCGAACCAAAGGTCATGACCAAAGGGAATAATTCCAAATCGCGTGAATTACTATTTGATCGGGATTTGGAAATTGCGAAACCCGCTTCCATTTACTTTAATCAATATTGTAAATACAATAGGATGTTATGTGTATAATCATAAAACATTCATGTCGGGATTTATTTTTCTCATCGCCGCGGGTAGTTGTCTGTTTTTTTAAGATTCAAGTTTCCGCCCCGGGCGGAAATGCATTTATGAGAGAATTTGTCTTTCCGCCCCGGGCGGAAGAATGAAAACATGCTGCAGAACATTTCCGCTTCGGGCGGAAGTATGAAAACATGCTGCAAAACATTTCCGCCCGGGGCGGAAGTATATTTACGAGAAGATTTACCTTTCCGCCCGGGGCGGAACCTTGCGGAGGAATGAATTCATGTTTCCGCCCGGGGCGGAAGTTTGTCCAAGAAAAAATGCGCTTCCCGAATTAAATCGAGAAGCGCATTTTTCTATTGTTTATTGATCACTGTTGACTAATTACTGTTCTTACACGATTAGTTTCTTGAATCGCAATCTTTTTGGACCTTCATCACCTAGCCGCATTTTCTTGTTTTCTTCGTATTCGGAATACGAACCTTCGAATACAAATATCTGCGAATTACTTTCGAAAGCAATAATGTGGGTGCAGATGCGGTCGAGGAACCAACGGTCGTGCGAGATAACTACGGCACATCCGGCAAATGCTTCCAGTCCTTCTTCAAGTGCCCGCAAAGTGTTTACGTCAATATCATTGGTTGGCTCGTCGAGCAATAGCACGTTAGCTTCCGATTTGAGTGTAATAGCCAGATGCAAGCGATTGCGCTCACCACCGGATAGAATTCCGCATAGCTTTTCCTGATCGCCTCCGGCAAAATTGAACCGCGACAGATACGCACGCGCATTAATTTCTTTTCCGCCAACGCGGATAAATTCGGTGCCACCGGATACTACCTGATAAACTGTTTTCTCCGGATCAATGTCCGTGTGGCTTTGGTCTACATATCCGATTTTTACAGTTTCCCCTACTTCAAAAGTCCCTTTATCAGCTTTTTCAAGTTCCATCATCAAACGGAAAAGTGTGGTTTTTCCGGCACCGTTTGGCCCGATAATTCCAACTATTCCATTGGGCGGAAGCATGAAATTGAGGTCTTCAAAAAGAAGTTTATCGCCAAATGCTTTCGAAACTCCAATTGCTTCCACTACTTTGTTACCAAGTCGTGGTCCGTTAGGGATAAAAATCTCCAGTTTTTCCTCTTTTTCTTTTTGGTCTTCGTTTATCAATTTATCGTAGGCTTCCAAACGGGCTTTCCCTTTGGCATGACGAGCTTTGGGAGCCATGCGTACCCACTCTAACTCACGTTCAAGGGTTTTGCGACGTTTGCTGGCTTGTTTTTCTTCGCTTGCCATTCGTGCCGTTTTTTGTTCCAACCACGAAGTGTAATTCCCTTTCCATGGAATTCCTTCGCCACGGTCGAGTTCCAGAATCCACCCTGAGACATTATCCAGGAAATAACGGTCGTGGGTAATGGCAATAACTGTTCCGGCATATTGTTGCAGGTAGTGTTCCAGCCATTCCACCGATTCGGCATCGAGGTGGTTGGTAGGTTCATCGAGCAACAGGATGTCAGGCTGGCGAAGCAACAGGCGGCACAAAGCCACACGGCGGCGTTCACCTCCCGAGAGCACCGAAACCAAAGCATCTTCGTCCGGACAACGAAGTGCATCCATAGCACGTTCCAGCTTATTGTCCAGATTCCACGCATCAGCGTGATCCAGCAATTCCTGCAATTCGCCCTGGCGGGCAATGAGTTTATCGAAATCGGCATCCGGCTCGGCAAATTGTTCGTTGATGCGTTCGTATTCGGCTAGCATATCTACAATTTCCTGTACACCTTCCTGCACAATTTCTTTTACAGTTTTAGTCGGGTCGAGGTGCGGTTCCTGTTCCAGATAACCCACCGAATAACCCGGCGAGAAAACCACTTCGCCATCGAATGTTTTCTCCACGCCGGCAATGATTTTCAACAGTGTGGATTTACCCGAACCATTGAGACCAATAATACCAATTTTTGCTCCGTAGAAAAACGAAAGATAGATGTTGTTTAATACTTTTTTTTGTGGTGAAAAAGCCTTGCTGACTCCCACCATCGAGAAAATAACTTTTTTATCGTCGGCCATAA
The DNA here is from genome assembly GCA_035254165.1 of Paludibacter sp. GTDB lineage: Bacteria > Bacteroidota > Bacteroidia > Bacteroidales > Paludibacteraceae > Paludibacter. The sequence continues at coordinate 5,621 of DATFAW010000178.1, read as the reverse complement.
ATTCAATTCATAATTAATAATTCATAATGCACAATTAATAATTGGAGTGCAAATATACAAAGAAAGATGGAATTGGAAAATGTATAAAAATATTGGGCTTTATGCTAAAATCAGTATTCTAATTTTAGCATAAAGCCCTTGTGTGTTTAGTAGCTATAGCTGGGTTTTTATTTCGTGTCAAGAACAGGAGTGTGCTTTATGTAATCTATAAGAAATTCTACCGTTTTATCAATTCCTAACTTGCTTGTGTCGACGGAAATGTCATAGTTCCGGGCATCTGCCCAGTCTTTTCCGGTAAAGGTTTTACAATAAGCAGCTCTTTGTTTATCGCTTTTTTCGATCAGTTTTTCGGCATCTTCATGAGACAGGTTATACTGGTTTTGAATCCGGTCGAGTCGAAATTCGCTGTTAGCGTATAGAAAGATGCTGACGTGATTTGGATGTTGACGAAGAACATCAAAGCCGCAACGACCTATTAATACCGCCGAACCTTCATCTGCAATGCGTTTCAGAATATCCGATTCGACAGCAAACAAGTCATTATCCGTAAACTCAAGTATCGGGGAGACAGGAGCCATATAAACACTCATGGTTTGAGGAGTGGATTTTGCAAACGCATGCCAGAATGAGAGGATTTTTTCCTCCCGCGACTCTAAGTTCTCTTCCAGAGTTGAAAGGTGTTTGGCGGCTTTGCTGATAATTTCGCGATCGGCAAAAAAGATATTCAGATTCCGCGCAATTTGTTTGCCGATATACGCACCTCCACTACCTAACTGGCGGCTGATTGTGATTACAAATGATTTAGTCTTTTCCATTTTAAAACCTCCTGTGTTTAAATGCAGTTTCAACCAGTAATTGATATTAAATATAACAGATAGATCTGTGCAATTGTTGATAGAGCAGCATACATTCCTTTGAAAACAAGAGGAAAAAAATAAATCGGCTTTAATTGTCAACCGTTGGATTCTTCAATCACCTTCCACACCTGTTCTTTAATTTCTTCGGGTGTTGGGTTTAGTTCTTCGGTTGTGAATTTGCCATTCTCAATATCAATGCGTTCGAAAACCATGAGGTAAAGGGCAAAGATAATCTCCAGGCTTAGTTGGCTGCGTGGTTCGAGCTGTGGTTTAATTTCCTGCATGATTTCGTAGGTCTTTTGGCGGTATTCATCAGCTACCACGTATAGTTCCCGAATCATTTCACGAAAACCTGCTGATATTTCGCCTCCATTTGCCATGGCAAGCAAGTTTTCCCGGTTAAGTCCGTTTTTCGCCATTAAATCGTCTGGGAAATAATTCAGATTATGAGTATGGTCTTTCACAAAATCGCGAATGATGTGAACGAGGTAACTGAAAACAGCACAAGGTGTAGCCACCCGTTTTACATCAAATGCCGGTGCGATATATTGATCCTCTTTTTTCGTTAGTCCGCCTAAATGTACAAAGATAGAAGCCGGTGCCACGGAAGCACCGCTTGCGTAGTCCAGAAAAGCCTGCAAAGTAGGAAATCCATCGTTGTAAATATCGTAAATCATTGATTTTGCAAAGGCTTCGAGGGGCCATGCAGGTATGTGGAATTTCCGTACTGTTTCTATCAGCTCTACTTGTGCCGGATTGTTTTGCGAAGCATTAAGAATGGTGTTAATCCATGTGTTTACATCGGTTTCTAGATGCGCTTTTTCTTCCAAAGCGATGGTTTGATGCTCTGATTTGTAGTTGTCAATCAAGTCGTCGATAGCGCGCATGAATTTATAGCAGACTTTCGCAGCCAGGTATCTTTCTTCATCCCAAAAATGAGCAGCAATCAATATGTTCGGATGATCGATGATCTTTTCGAAATCGATGGAATGAAAAATCTTATTCAATTCATAATTCATAATTCACAATTCGTTTTTCATTATTCTCTCGCTTGTCAGTTTGGCCGAAAGCAGCACCAATGGAATTCCGTTTCCGGGATGTGTGCTTCCTCCAACAAAATATAGATTCTTATATTTAGTATGTTGGTTATGCGGACGGAAATAGCCCATCTGGAAAATGGTATGACTCAGGCTTCCGAATACAGAACCATTGGTTACGTTGCAGTAATTTTCCCATGTTTTGGGAAGGTAGCATGTTTCAAATTTGATATGTTCTTCAATATCGTCCATCCCTGCTTCTTTCAGGCGGCGAATGACTCCTTCACGAGCAATTTGTTTTAGTTTCTGCCATTCCTGATCGGATTTTGCATCCAAATGCGGTGCCGGTACAATGATTGAAAGCGTATCCTGATTCTCGGGGGCTGCCGATTTGTCGGTACGAACGGGTGCGTGAATGTAAAAACTTGGATTGTCGGACAATGATTTTTCGTTGAAAATTTTTTCCATGCCATGCTTATAGGGATCGCTCAGAAAAATGCTGTGATGATCCAGTTGCGGATATATTTTATCCACTCCCCAATGGAAGACGATAGCAGAGCATGAATACTCTTTCTTTTGCAAACGTTTGGCTGCAATTTTATCGGGTAAAAGCTGTGAGTAAACATAAGGCAAATCGGCATTGGCAATCACCAGGTCGGCTTTGACCATTTTGCCGCTTCCCAACCGAATTCCTTCAGTCTTATTACTGCTCACAACTATTTTAGCCACCGGTTTTTTATAATGAAACTTAACTCCCAATTCTAAAGCGGTTGTTAATAATTTTTCTACAACCCGGTGCATACCGCCTTTCGGGAATAGTGCACCTTCTACAATTTCAGCACCAGGTAACATGGAGAAAAAAGCCGGTTGTTTGTATGGGTTCTGACCCACGTAGATGTTCTGGAAAGTAAACGCCATTTGCAGGCGACGGTCTTTGAAGAATCGCTGGATATAGTCGGTGTGCTTTATCCATGTTTTTAGTTTGATAAGTAACAGGATGCTTTTCAAATTGAAAAACTGAAACAAATGATAGAAGTTTCTGTTTAGCAAACCGTCCATCGATTGATTAAAGAAATCGTACCCCTCTTTTACGTACTTTTCGTAGTGGGCATTGCTTTCAGGTTCGATGGCTTCGAGTTGTGCTTTCATTTCTTTCGGGTCGCGTGAGAAAGCAAAGTCGGTGTTGTCGCTAAAAAATAATTTATAAACCGGTTCCAGCGACGTTGTTTCCAATTCCTTATCCATGTCCAACCCTAAAGCAGAAAAAACCTGCCGGTAGAGCGATGGCATGAGTAAAATAGTAGCTCCCATGTCGAAGCGGTGTCCGTCTTGCAGCATTTGCCCGCAGCGGCCACCCGGGTTGGCATTTTTCTCGTACACTTCAACGGCAAATCCTTTTTGCGCAAGAAAAACAGCAGTGGCTATTCCACCTACACCGGCACCGATTATGACTGCTTTTTTATGACTATTCATTCGTTGATTCTAAATTATTGCATTATTTGCAAAGGTACAAAAAAGATGGAATGTAAAAAGCGGGGAGAGGCTATAATCAGATGAATGAAAAATAGTGATAGAATAACTTTAAGTCATCCTATCACTATCTGAATTTTTAGTATAAGTAACATTTCACTTTTACCTGCACCAGGTGAAAATTATAATTCAACTTCGTCGGTGGTAGAATAATTTATTGTTTCTCTGATTTTATCCAGAAAAATAGATTTTATAACCACCGTACCGGCTATAAAATCGTGTGTAGAGCGCTTTCTGCGATCAGAAACTAAAACGATAAGTCCGGTAACTACCCACAGGGCGTTCAGCCACGAGTGTACTTTGCCCGGGATGGGATTCAACGTGGCAATAAGTTGATTTCTTTTCATGAAACCTAAGCTTATATATGTGTTGTCGTCAATCAGATTTAGTGTGAGAATCATTACGTAAACACCTAAGATGGCCAGAAATAATTCAACAGAATACCGATAGAATGCTGCACGCCAATCGACATCGGCTCCATTGTTTTTTATTATTTTTATTCCCATCATTAATTTACCGGGAGTACCGCCGTAGCGTTTTACCAAATAAACTTCAAACCAGATACCGAATAGCAGATTAGGTACAACGGCATAAAAATAGGCCGACTTGCTTAATCCATTAATGTAAAGTAAAAGCCCAACTACGGGCAGAAGGACAATGAAATCTATGATTTTGGCGGCTATGCGGGGTCCAAATCCGGTGTAAACGTTGTCGCTAATTCCTGGGAATTTTGTTGGTAATAGTTCGTTTTTCATTTGTCTTGAGTTTTTAAGTTTATGATTTTTTTTTAGAATCTGTATGCAAATTTCAATCCAGAATTGACAAATCCGATTTTTAATTCGCCTGTTTCTTTCTGGTTTGATTTTCCAGGGGAAGAATTATATATGTCAATCGCTTTTCGGTGATGGTTTTTCCCGGAATTATAGATTATTATTCCCAGGCCAGCCATAGCTGCACTTGTTCCCAACGTCCAGCCCCACGAGGCATCCAGCTTTTGGCCTGATATAGCAGATCCTAAACAAAAACCAAATACAAAGCCGCCGACATAATCTAAACACAATCCAAATTTATAATCAAAGTTTGCCGTTTTTATTTGATGCAATGCTTCAGGGTTATCTTTGAACAAGTTTTTGTAATCGGGGCTGCTAAGCAAATCGCCATGCAGGTAGCCTTTAATATCACCTCCTTTAGCCGTGCAGATTGTTATTGAATCATTAGCAAAAACAGTTTGGCTTATTATTGCCTCAGAACTACCATTGTAAGCAGTGTCAGCTTTGACATTACTAATTTGAATTAAATCATTCGCTGATTGCGCCTGAATTTGGATTGTGGAAAATATGATAAATAAAATGAAGGAAATGATTTGTTTCATACCGATTTATTTTCAAAAAAAAGGAAGTGCGAAATTAAGCATAATAACATTGATATTCAGGTGTTTTATAAAACAAAATACATGTCCTTTAGTGTGAACAATAAAAAACGATAGGATGGCTTAAAGTCATCCTATCACGAATACCTTTTAAATTATTTATTTGCCACCAAATAAATAGGCTACTGAAACTCCGAAAACTTTGTTTTTAGATTTAAGATTACCTGAATTGGCAGCTAAGTTAGTTAATCCGAAACCATATTGAGCTGTAATTTGGAAGTTGCTTACTTCTACACCAGCACCGATATTTAAACCAAGATCAAAAGCATTCATATCTTTATTATCTCCAGAAAATTTAATATTAGTTGAACCCGATTTGCCACTAAGTGCATAACCAATATAAGGTCCTGCAAAACCAAGTACTTTTACCGATCCTGCATTCAATTTATACAATGCATTAATTGGAATTTCAAGATTGTTTGTTTTCGATGACCCGCTAGCAGATTTACCACCTTTAGTTGAAAATAATAGACCTGGTTGTAAGTAGAAATCAGTTGCTAAAGGAATTTCCGAAATAACGCCAAGATTAAAACCTGTTTTTGAGTCAGAAGTATAAGACCCGTTTCCTGGTTCTCCTGAGACTGTTATTGCCGAAAAGTTTAAGCCGCCTTTAATCCCAAATCTTGTTTGAGCTTGTGTGAAACTTACAGATAACACGAAAGAAATTGTCAATAAGACTTTAAAAATTGTTTTCATAAATCATTCTATTGTTTTTTTGTCTACTCTAAAGCTTTTCGACTACCGCTCCGTACTCTTTGTAGATTTTCC
>DATFAW010000177.1:0-4211 GCA_035254165.1 Paludibacter sp. | reverse complement strand
ATAGCCTTCTCACCAACCCCTTCAATCATTGCCGTAAAAGTGTTTTTTATAAATCCTTCAACAAGGTTGCGTCTGCTGGCATCTACATAAACCATTCTTGGAGATACAAATGTGTTTTCAAGTCCAACAGATTGAAATAATGGATATAATTCTCTACCGATGTTTGAATTTCCACCGTTTTGACTTTGGAGCTGAACTTGGCAGTCAATAGCTTGATATGCTTCTTTACTCTCTGGATAAAAAAAGGTTGAGCCGTGGTCACCTTCTATTGCTATCATTGTTCCACCTTTTTTCAAAACTCTTTTTAATTCATACAAAACCTGCGTAGGATTTTTAAGGTGCTCTAACACGAAACAAATAATGATACTGTCGAAAATTTCATCTTCAAAAGGTAAATTATACAAGTCGGCTTGCTCAAAACGAACATTTTTTATACCTATTTGCTCTGCCATTAATCTAGCTTCTGCTATGGAAACATCAGAAATGTCTATTGAAGTAAAAATTGAATCAGGATTTTTTGTTGCAATTATTTTTGTCTGAGCACCAACTCCACAACCTGCCTCAAGTACAAGGCTACCTTTTGGAAATAAAGTATCACTATGAATGATACTATCTAATGTAGCTGCTTGGTCGTTGAGTCTTAGCGCTTCTCTGTCAGAGTAACCGTGTACGTATTGTTTGTTTCCCATCTTAATTTGTTTGTCGTATTTTTGTAAATGTTCATTATCGTTTTTTTACAATGACCGCCAACTGCGAACATAATTTCACGCTGAACCAAAAATCTTTAAATAAAAAAACGCTGAAACCCATACTAAGAATCATATCTGGCTTCGGCGTACAAAGATAGGATTTATTAAATTGTGTGCAAAGCGGTTGGGGGTAGAAGTTGCCTACTAATGATTTCACACAAATGTAACACCATTTGTGTACGGAATATCAATTTGTGTCGTATGTTTGTATCATAAACAATTCTGTATAACCCGAATCAAACAAATACAATGGAAACAAATTGGATTATTCTGGCAGTAGTTTTGGTTGCTGTCATCGCTTTGATTGTTTACTTAATCGTACGCAACAAAAAAGACGAAGACGAAGTAGTGAAGTCGTTTAATGCCGAGACTGATGTTGAAGACGAGGACGAGGACAAACGACGTAAAGGCGAAGAATAAGAAAAGCTACTCTGCCTCCCTCTGGTTTCCAGCACAGGTCTCCGCTGTGCTCAGACTTGCGCTATCCATCTGTTGCTAATTGAAAGATATGGACAGCAAAGTAACGGTTTTCTAACCCCTCCTCCGTCGGATGACGGATTGGCCCCTTAAAAAAAAGACACCTAAGAAATGCGAGCTTAATTGCATTTAAATCAAAAATAAAAAGCCTCATATTAGACAAACCATGCAACTTTTCGAATAAACATTCGAGAAACGTATCTATATGCTCCTGAATACCGATTTGTCTTTTGCCTGTTTGTTATTCCGAAATTTTCCCGCTTAAATATTTCTTTGCAAACAAAATGCTCTTATATATCCTTATAAATAACTAATTTTGCATCATTAATAAAACATAACAACGAAACAAGCATTAAAACCGATTCAAATCAAAAGACTATGTTCAGTGCAAGTTTCAGGCAACAGCTAACCAAAAACAGACACACGAAATAAGGATAAGATGATGGAAAATGAAACCAAATCCCCGAAAAATATTAAAGCCGGCGAGGTGGCCGAATTTATACTCGATGCCGGCGTGTTTCTGATGGCTTCGGGAGCACATTCGGGCAGGGTGTGGCGCAATTGCAGACGCATGGCTGAGCATTGGGGTTATCATATGAATTTTAATCCGACATTTACCGGTATCATGGTGAGTGTGTGGGACGAGAATAATAGCGAAAATGCTGTTACGCGCTACAAAACAGCTCCGGCAAACAGCGTGCATTTAGAGACACTGACACAAATCAGCCATCTTTCGTGGAAGATAGCCGACGGCGAAACTGAATATAATGAAGCACGCCTGGAGCTTGAAGCAATCAAAAAGAAAGCACATTACCCCTTTTGGCTGATAGCATTGGCTGTAGGCATATCATGCGGATGCCTTTGTACATTGGCAGGTGGAAGCCTGGTGGATGCAGCACTGGCTTTTTGTGGAGCTTCGGCTGGTTCGATAGCCCGGCATTTTATTCTGAAAAAACAATTCAACCAATTTTTGTCGATCATTATAGCTTCGGCCATTACCACCCTGATTGCAGGTGCAGATACCATCTTTGGTTTGGGGCGGGCTCCGGAAATGACACTGGCTACCTCCGTACTGTATCTTATCCCGGGGGTTCCGCTCATCAACAGTGTGATAGACTTACTGGAAGGCTATTTTTCAGCATCCATTGCCCGTTCGCTTTTTGCAGCATCCATCTTGTCGTGCATTGCTGTGGGAATGATCCTGAGCATTATGTTGTTGGGAATAAATAATTTTTAGCACTATGGAATTACTATCAGCTTTATCAATTGATTTTGCACTGGCATTTTGCGTGGCTTTTTGCTGGGGCATTTTATTCGGAACACCGTGGAAAGCATTACTGATGACCGGCCTGTTGGGTGGTTTCGGACATGGCATTCGCTTCATCCTCTTACAATCAGATTTCGGTTTGATAGCATCTACGCTTATTGCCTCAGTATCCATCGGCCTGGTGGGCATTTATGCAGCTCACAAAGTACACAATCCTCCGGTAGTAATTACCATGCCGGCATGCATTACCATGATTCCCGGATTGTATGCCTATCGTTCTATGTTGGCCGGAATTAAGCTTAGCGATCAGGCTATACTGGAGAAAGAACCCGATATTATTCCGACTATTGCGCATAACGCGGTACTTACTTTTTCGTTGTTGTTTACGCTGGCTGTGGGTATTTCTATCAGTGCATTGCTATTTCGCAACAAAAGCGTGAAAGAAATCCGGTTCGATAAAAACCGGTTGAAGTCGAAAGGTAAATGACGCTGGGTTACTTTTAGCTTATGTTTAAAAACATCACCAAACATATGGAATAAGCTTATATCTGGTTTTATTAGAATATTCAAGATAACCCTTCAATTCATTTTTCAACGTTTTATCCTCCAAACAGGTCCTGGTTATTAATAGAATAATCGACAAGCAGATTGGAATTATACTCCAAAGTGAACCAAAAAGGAATGGAAATCCCAACGATTGAATGATCGAACCCAGATAAGCGGGATGCCTGACAATTCGATATAATCCGGTTTCACAAACAGTATGTCCTCTATCGGTTTGAATCCGGACTGTACTTGAGAAAAATTTATTTTGTTTTTGGGCAATCAGAAACAGCAATTGTCCTGTAATTGTCAGGACACCTCCCAGAAGATATATGCTCCAATGAAAATCGGGAGACCAATGATATCGACCGGAATCAAGGCCAGCAGTTATATACATCGAAATTGTAACCAGCAGCGATAATCCTAATATTGCCTTATCCCACTTCTTGGTACCTTCTCCCGGCTTCGAACGTTCGGATAAAAGCTCAGCATCTGCCCGCAGAAAAGTATGACTCAATAAAAACATGACAAGACCAATTGCCACATAAATCAGTCCTTGCCAATAATCTATTCGACCGGCACTAATAAACAGGATTGTAAAAAATACAATTGTGCCAATAAGCTGTTTTATCAAATAACTTGTCTTCATGATTGTATAATTTAACGTGAGTTCGATATAAGAAAACGATGAATATCATTTTAAATTCAATGAAATCAATAACAAATGGTTGATATCCTTTCTTATGACCTCCCCTAGCCCCTCCCAAGGAGGGGAATTTAGTTACTTTAGTCTATGTCTTTTTTATATAATATCGAAATTGACCCAATCAGAATGTATAAAAAGCAAAACTAATCCAGTTCCCCTCCTTGGGAGGGGTTAGGGGAGGTCAGATAATAATTTTTTAATCTTTATATCGAACTCACATTAATTTAATTTTATGTCATCATTTCTGTTTTTAGTTATTCATACTTTAAGTCTGCCATCCCCGCTGGTGCAGGTCTGTGCTCCTAAATAGGGTCTGCTGAAAAACTAAGTCTGTTTTCACAAGATTAGATTACGATGCTTCCGTCAAGCCGGAATATCTTGTGCAAAGAAATTGAGAAAATAGTTACAAAAACCTTGCACATTGAAATGCAAAGTGTGATTGTATTGCATTTGTATATAACAGATTAAA
>DATFAW010000176.1:0-18841 GCA_035254165.1 Paludibacter sp. | reverse complement strand
AACAAGGTATGAAAAAAACAATTTTATTAGCTTTGACAGTGTTGTCGGTTGTGGGCTGTAGCAATAAAAACAAAGTGGAAAGTCCCTCAGATCCTCAAGTAGAGCTAACTGAAGTAAAAAGAGTAAAAAGCTCGGGTAATTTACAATACAGTGGTACCATTGAAGCTTTGCAAACGATCCCACTTACATTTCAAACTACAGGAACCGTACTTAAAGTGTTGGTAAATGCAGGAGATGTTGTGCACAAAGGACAATTATTGGCAACGGTTGATAAAGCCGATGCGCTAAGTATGTACGAATTGGCTAATGCAAAATATAAACAAGCCAAAGATGCCTACAATAGGCTGAAGGAAGTTCATGACAACGGAAGTTTGTCTGAAATTAAATGGGTGGAGATGGAATCAAACCTGGAACAGGCACATTCGTCGGCAGCCATTGCTAAAAACAATCTAAGCAAATGCACTCTCTACGCTCCCGACAATGGCGTTATAGGCCGCAGAAATATTGAACCGGGCATGTCATCATTGGGAAATCCGGTGGCACCTCTGGAATTGATTAAAATTGAATCGGTGTATGTAAAAATTACTGTTCCTGAGAACGAAATCAGTAAAATAAAGAAAGGCTTAAGAGCCACATTTAAAGCATCAGCACTCGAAAGCCAATCGTTTCAGGGTATAGTTACCAATGTTGGAGTTGTTGCGGATCAAATATCCAGAACTTATGAAGTGAAAATTACAGTAAAAAATCCAAGATTGGCATTAAAACCTGGGATGGTATGCGATGTGAACTTAGATATCGCTGTAAATAAGGAAGTATTGGGAGTATCCTACAAAGCAGTGGATAAAGACAAAGACAACAACAGCTTTGTATATGTGGTGGATCCAACTCAAAAGATTGCCAGAAAAAGGATTATTCGCATTGGAGAATATCAAAATGACGATATCGAAGTGCTTGAAGGATTGGCATTAGGTGAAAAAGTGGTTTGCGAAGGAAAACAAAAATTGTCGGATAACAGTAAAATCAGCCTTTAATTATGAAACAGAAAAAGATTGGTTTTATAGGTTGGGGAATGCGCTACCATAACATTGGTATAATTCTGGTGAGTGTGTTTATCATTTTTGGCGTATACGCCCTGTTAAACATGCCGCGTAATGAATTTCCAAATTTCACCATCCGCCAGGGGCTAGTTATTGGCGTGTATCCGGGTGCCACTTCCGCCGAAGTGGAAGAACAACTAACCAAACAAGTTGAAAATTACATCTTTGGTTTCAAAGAGGTAAAAAAGGCCAAAACTTATTCCGAATCTAAGGAAGGGCAGATGATTATTTATGTGGAGCTGAATGACAATGTGAAAAATTCCGATGAATTCTGGTCCAAATTAAAACATGGACTCGCAGAATTGAAACAAACTTTGCCTCCGGGTGTAATAGCTTTGATTGGAAATAATGATTTTGGCGACACTTCGGCTCTGCTGATAACCCTGTCATCCGACACAAAGAGCTATAAAGACCTGGAAAACGAGCTAAAGAAACTCAAATCCGAGTGCCGGAAAATCAGTTCCGTATCTAAAATTAAAGACTATGGCATCCAAAAAGAAAAAATATATGTTGATGTAGAGCCTGCAAAATTGAATGAATATAATATTAAATCAATTTCGCTCTTATCTTCTTATATGTCGAATGGAACGATTTCACCAGCCGGCAAACTTAAGAATGGCACCAGTGATTTATCCGTTCATTTTCCCCAAAATTTCGAATCGGAAAAAGACTTGTCAGACCAAATTGTATTTGCCGACCCCAGGGGTAGTGTAGTACGGTTAAAAGACATTGCCAAGATAGAACGCCGCAACGAAGAGCCTGATAGTTACATCCGCCAAAATGGAAAGAAAACAATCCTTCTGTCGCTCGAAATGCAACAGGGAAATAACATTGTACAGTTTGGGAAAGATGTGGATAAAGCTTTGGAGGTATTCCAAAAGGAATGTCCCAAAGATATTCAAATCAATACCATTTCCAATTTACCTAAATATGTGGACAAAGCAGTCTCAAACTTTATGGAGGAGTTTCTGATTGCTATAATAGCTGTAATTTTTGTCGTTATGCTATTATTACCTAAACGGGTAGCTTCAATCGCCGGGTTAACCGTGCCAATTGCCGTGCTTATCACTTTGGGAATCCTGTATTTTATTGGCATTGAGTTAAATACTGTTTCGCTGGCGGGTTTGATCATTGTTCTGGGAATGATTGTGGACAACTCCATCGTGGTGATAGACAACTATGTCGAGAAGAAAGACCAGGGCATGTCTTCCTGGCATGCCGCGATTAAAAGTGCTCGTGAACTGGTAACGCCGATTATTACAGCTACACTTGCAATTTGTGTCGTGTATATTCCTATAGGTATCATGGTGCCCGGAACTTCCGGCGACTTTGTGCGCGATTTGCCAATAACAATTTGCACTGCATTAGTGGTATCTGTTGTTGTTGCTCTTTTTGTAGTGCCTTTCCTTAATTTCTTTTTCATTAAAAAGGGTCTGAAATCGCCTGGCAATCAATCCGACAAAAAAAGTTTCTTAGACATCATACAAGGAGCATTTGATACAGCACTAGAAAAAGCTTTCAAAAACCCGAAAACTACAATGGGAATAGGCATCGGTTTCGTGGCACTAGCTTTAGTGATATTTAAATCAGTGGATCAACAATTGTTTCCAAACTTAGAACGCAATCAATTTGCAGTGGAAGTATATCTGCCCCAGGGAGCATCGCTTGAAAGCACATCCAGCGTGATGGACAGTCTGGAACATACACTCAATAGAGACAAACGGGTGACCACTGTAACCAGCTTTGTTGGAACGAGTTCTCCTCGTTTCCACTCTATGTATGCGCCAAACATGCCTAGTACAAATTATGGTCAATTAATGGTCAATACAACAGATAATGAGGCAACAAAAGCAATCTGTGAAGAGTACAACAAACGATTTGAACGAGCTTTCCCTAACGCCCATGTTAAGTGGAAAATACTTGCTATGCAGTCGACCAAATATCCTATAGAAATTCGTATCTCAGGGGATTCGATCAAGGAATTGCGGAAAGTTGAAGCACAAATTGATTCGATAGCCAAACCAACAAAAGGGATTAGCTGGGTGCGCACCGACTGGGAACAAAAGAAACAAAACATTTTGGTGGAAATGGACAAGGACAAAGCAACCCGTATGGGGTATTCCAAAAGTTTTGTAGCCACTTCGTTGTTAGTTGGGTTGGATGGATTTCCGCTTACCACCATTTGGGAAAATGACTATCCTGTGGAAGTCCGGCTATCCCAGGACCATGGCAAACAAAAGAATATAGACTATCTTGGCGACCAATATATTACTTCACCCATGAGTTTCACGGCAAGTCCTTTGCGTTCCTTTGCCAAATTTTCACCTCAATGGACTGAAGGAGTCATCGTACATCGAAATGGCACACGTACCTTGACGGTACAAATGGACATAGACTCCAAAGTAACAGCTTCCAGTATATTGGACAAAATCAAACCGCAGATAGATGAACTAAAGTTACCCAACGGAGTTTCCATTTCCTATGGTGGAGAACTTGAAGGTCAGGGTGAATCGTTGGTACCCATGGCTTATGCCTTGTTGATAAGCGTTATTATCATTTTCTTTGTTCTTTTGTTTCAGTTTAAGAAAGTAAAATTAGCATCGCTTATCATGTCTACCATGTTGCTTGGCTTACCAGGTGCCGCCATAGGCCTATACGTAATGAAGTATCCTTTCGGACTTACCGCTTTCATTGGTCTGACCAGCCTATGTGGCATAGTAGTGCGCAACGGTATCATTTTAATTGATTACTTACAGGAATTGAGAATTGGACACAAAATGAGCGTAAAAGATGCCGCCTTAGCTGCCGGAAAACGACGCATGCGTCCTATTTTTCTCACTTCAGCCGCAGCTGCAGTTGGTGTTATTCCAATGATTATAAGCCGATCTCCACTATGGGGCCCATTGGGCACGGTTATTTGTTTTGGCCTATTAATCTCTATGGTACTTACGCTGTTTATTCTTCCTGTTCTATACTCAATTATTTATCTTGATAAACCAAGAGGAAAACAGACACATAAGCATATTCCATACACGAACATTAGTAAGGGAATAATTCCCATAATTGCACTGCTTATTACAGCAGGAAGTTTCTTTCCTGCCGAAAGCCATGCTCAGAACCGAACTCTTTCAATTGATTCATGCAAAATATTAGCCCTGAAAAATAATTATAAAATAAAGAAAGCTGTCAATGATGTAACACAATCGGAAGAGCAGAAAAAAAATGCATTTACAAATTATTTTCCTAAAGTAAGCGCAAATGCATCAGCTGTCAAAATGAATGATTACCTTATTAAAGGAAAAATTCCGGAAATGAACCTTCCGGTCTACAATGGAAATCCTGCTAACCTGGCAACAGCATCGCAGTTTGCCTATTTTCCAGGCACATCGTTAAATCTACTGGATTATATAAATGTTGCCAGCATATCGATCATTCAACCTGTATTTGTGGGAGGACAAATAATTAACGGCAACAAACTAGCAAAATTGAGCTATGAAATAAATAAAGACAAGCAGGCAATGACTGAAACAGAAGTGCTTGTAAAAACAGAAGACCTTTACTGGTCGGCAGTATCTCTGACCGAAAAGCTAAAAACCTTGGATAGTTATCAAAAACTGCTCAATAATTTGGAAAGTGATGTAAAAACTTCTTTAAAAGCCGGCTTAATACAGCGTAATGATTTGTTAAAGATACAGCTAAAACAAAATGAGTTGCAAATCAACCGGCTAAAGCTCACAAATGGTATATCTCTTAGCAGAATGGCACTATGTCAGCACATAGGAATAGTTTACGACAGTACACTGGTTTTAGTTGATAACTTATCAATAGCCGAAAATCCGCAACTGATACTTTCGAACACGAAGGCTGCTGTAGAAAACAGAAACGAATATAAGATGCTCAAAAAGGCCGTTACAGCCGAAGAGTTACAAAAGAAAATAGTTGCCGGCGAATTAATGCCACAGGTATCAATAGGTGCTATGGGAGTCTATACGGATGTTATGGATAAATCGAGTAAAAACATGATGGCTTTTGCAACAGTAAGTATCCCTATTTCAGACTGGTGGGGTGGTTCACACAAGTTAAGGCAAAGCAAAGCCAAAGTGGAAAGCGCCCGGTTTAATTTATCGGAAACTTCCGAATTACTGGCCATACAGATTACTCAAGCTAAGAATGCTTACAACGAAGAGTATTTCCAAATCGGTATTGCACAAAAATCGATCGATGAAGCTCGTGAGAACTTAAAAGTTACAACCGACAATTACAAAGCCGGCGTATCCAATATGTCCGACTTACTTGAAGCTCAGTCTACATTTCAAAGTGCTGAGGACAACCTAATTGAAGCGCAATGTAACTATCAGATAAAAAAGGCGAAATACTTAGAAGCTATAAACAATTACAAATAACCAATATCAGCACTCACATACAACACAAGCCGTAAATATAAAAAACGAGGCAATCTCAGCGGGAATCCATACCTTAGAAAAAACACTGCACATTTTGATTCTAATCTACGGATTCCTACTGATAATTATATTAAACCGGCTAGAACAAAAAATATTCGACAGATTTAAAGTAAAAACAAAATGTCTTCGTCTTATTAAAAATGGATATAATTTAAGACTAAAGAAAGTGGAAGACCTTATTGAAGGCCCATTTATTATGGGCAAAGAAGTGTTCTAAATTTCGCAAAAAGAGTTCTATTTTGTTCTTTAAAATTTAAATCTATACTGAAACAAAGCATATAATGTACTTTGCTTTTTTTCGAAGCAGATAGATTTTTTTTAAATAGTTGATCTGATCAATTAATTGTTTTATCTTTGCAGCGTAATTAAATCAACAAAATGGAAAAACGAGATTTGCCATTAATATTGGAAACAGGAAAAATGATGCGCGAGCTAGTTCGGGTACTCAGAAAGCGTACCGGGGAGCGAGCAGAAGTCAAACTTACAACTGAAGAATTTGTACTACTTAATACTATACACAAGAACGAAGTTGATGTAATACAAAAAGACATGGCTTACATTCTTGGTAAGGATAAATCATCTATACTGAGGCTAATTGACTCACTGGAAGAGAAAGATTTGGTAAGAAGGGTTGCTGACACGAACGATAGACGAAAGAACTATCTAATGGTCACAAAGAATGGCGAAAAGGAACTAAAAGAGTATTTGGAAATAGGATTTAAATTAATGGAAGAACTGAAACAAGGTCTCACTGAATCGGAAATTGCTACCTTTTACAAAGTAGTAAATCATATTAAGACCAACTCAGAGAAGCTTTAATTCATCCTGTTTCAATAGTTGATAGAATCAATAATTGAGCTTCAAGCCATTTTAAAGTTCAAACTAAGGATTGTTGATTTTTTGAAAAAAAATATGAAAACAACGTCAGTATAAAAAAAAAAGACGTTCCTTTGCATTGTATTAATATATCTATTAAAGAGCTCTATTAAACATTGTAATTGAGCAAAGAACATTGTCGAAATAATCTATAATTAATTCCAAGTCCAATAAAAATCAATAACAACCTAATTATTTTATTAGGATTTTTACAATTTAACAATATCAGAAAAAAATGAAAAGAGAAATTAAAAAAGCAGAAGGAAAGCTTGGTATTCTGTTGCCAGGCATGGGTG
This sequence comes from Paludibacter sp., assembly GCA_035254165.1. Classification (GTDB taxonomy): domain Bacteria; phylum Bacteroidota; class Bacteroidia; order Bacteroidales; family Paludibacteraceae; genus Paludibacter. Next base: position 12,109 of record DATFAW010000176.1, on the reverse strand, counting down.
CTGTTGCCACTACTATGATAGCAGGGGTATTGGCTAGTAGAAAAGGACTTTCAAAGCCCATCGGTTCATTAACGCAAATGGGAACTATCCGTTTGGGTAAGAGAACTGAAAAAAGAAACCCTCTCATTAAGGATTTCGTATCATTGGCAAATTTAGATGACATCGTTTTCGGTGGTTGGGATCTGTTCACTGATAATGCTTACGAAACAGCCATGAAAGCCGGCGTATTGGAAAAGTCTGATATTGAACCACTCAAAGATGAGTTGATCAACATTAAACCAATGCCAGCTGTTTATGACCATAAATATCTGGTAAATCTTACTCCTACCAACATTAAGGAAGGTGCAACAAAGATGGATTTGGCGCAACAACTTATGAATGATATTGAGAATTTCAAAAAAGAAAATAATTGTTCACGCATCGTTGTTCTTTGGTGTGCTTCTACCGAAGTGTACTCGGGTCAGACTGATGTTCATGCCACTGTTGAAAGCCTGGAAGAAGGTTTGAGAAACAACGATGAAAACATCTCTCCAAGTATGATTTATGCCTACGCGGCAGTTAAATTGGGTTATCCTTACATAAATGGAGCTCCAAATTTATCATGCGACGTTCCTGCCATGGTGGAATTGTCACATAAAACCAGCACTCCACTTATGGGTAAAGATTTTAAATCAGGACAAACACTGATGAAAACTATCTTGGCTCCGGGACTTCGTGCCCGTTTACTTGGCCTTGATGGTTGGTTCTCTACTAACATTTTGGGCAACAGGGATGGTGAGGTTTTGGACGATCCAGGAAGTTTCAAATCAAAAGAAGTTTCAAAATCGGGCGTATTGCATGATATCCTTGAACCAGAGTTGTTCCCTGAATTATATGGCAATACTTATCACAAAATTCGTATTGAATACTACCCGCCTCGTGGCGACTTCAAAGAAAGTTGGGATTGTTTGGACATCTTCGGTTGGATGAACTATAAAATGCAGATTAAAATCAATTTTTCTTGTCGTGATTCTATCTTAGCAGCCCCTCTGGCTCTTGACTTAGCCTTGTTCATTGATATGGCAAAAAGAGCTAATATGCGCGGTGTACAAGAATGGTTATCATTCTATTGTAAACAACCACAAACAGCCAAAGGACTTCCAGCTCAAAATGATGTATTCAAACAATTGGAAAAATTGGAAAACACCTTGAGATATTTGAAAGGTGAGGATTTGATTACGCATTTAGGTTTGGATTATTATGAAAATGAACTTTTTGCATAAATTTATTTGTACCGGAATGGGCCTGGGGTTAATCCCCCTGGCTCCCGGCACATTTGGTGCTCTTGGCGGATTAGCTACCGGCTATTTAATTAAACAGTACGCCAATCAACCCAATGTGTATCTTGTTATACTGATTATCTTTTTTACTTTAATTGGCGTTTATAGCTCAAACAAAATAATCCCTGAATGGGGTAAAGATCCATCCCGGGTGGTAATTGATGAAGTAGTGGGCATGTGGATATCAATGCTTTTTTTGCCTAATAACATTATCATTATGTTGACGGCATTTGTCTTCTTCCGTCTATTTGATATATATAAACCATTTTTTATCCGGAAATTTGAAGCTTTCCCCCTCGGCTGGGGAATTATGTTAGATGATGTAGCTGCCGGAATTTTTGCAAATGTGCTACTACAATTAGTTCTGGTTCTCAAAACACAATTCATGTGGTAAAGACATTAAACGTTTTTTCAAAGTTTCTAAAGGCTCAAGCGGCTTCATTTACAGCTACTTCGGTCGATTTTTCCACAACATATATTTTAACCTCACTTCTTGGACTGTCGTATATTTATTCTTCAGCCACTGGTGTCGTTTGCGGAGGTATTGTAAATTTTCTTTTGGGGAGATATTGGGTTTTTAATGCCAACGCCGAAACAAAAACAAAACAAATCCCTAAATATATGCTAGTTTGGTTATCCAGCATGCTGCTAAACATGGGTGGAATTATATTTTTCACTGAGGTACTCGGGATCTACTACCTAACTTCTAAAATTATAACATCAATTCTTGTTGGTGTATTTTTCAACTATCATCTCCAAAAAACGTTTGTTTTTAGAACAAAAAAAAGTATTTAACCGTGAATATGACTTTTAGTCATTATATACAGAATGATTTTTAATTAATGAAAATAAGAATAGCAATACTAGCCTTTTCCCTGAGCATTATACCTTTTTCGATTTTTTCTCAAGCAGATAAATCAGAAGTCATAAAAGGAATTGTACTTGATGCTCAAACTAATGAACCTATACCATCAGCTTCTATTGTTTTGACTAATCATAAACAGGTATTTAGGACAAATGAGTCGGGTAAATTCACCATTCCTTTAGATCCAACCATTACTGCTAAAAGTCAGATAAAAGTATCGTGCGTAGGCTATAAAACTATATGGACGTCGTTGTCGATGAATAAAAAAGAAATGGAAATTCTGTTGACTTCACAATCTCAGGCTCTTAAAGAGGTTACGGTAAAAAAACCAAAATACCGCAATAAAAACAATCCCGCTGTAGAGCTGATTGAAAAAGTAATTGCAAATAAGAACAAAAACAGAAAAGAAGCCGTAAATTATTATGAAAACGAGAAATACGAAAAAATTCAATTCGCATTTAATGATATAACTCCTAAGTTTAAGCAAAAGAAAGTGTTTAAACATCTACAGTTCATGTTTGAAAGCAATGATTCTACAGCCGTGAATGGAAAAGAGATGCTTCCAATATATATGAAAGAAACACTATCGGACTATTATTATCGAAAATCTCCAAAAAACGAAAAGGAGATCATTAAATCTAACAAAACTGTTCACTTCGAAGGGCTTGACAACAAGGGGCTTGAAGACAATATAAAATACCTGTATCAAGACATAAATATCTATGATAATGATATATTCTTTGTGACAAACCAATTTCTAAGTCCAATTGCGAATTCCGCTCCCACTTTTTACAGATACTACATTACGGATACCATTCAGTCGGGGGCTGAAAAATACATTAAATTATATTTTGGCTCACGAAATAAGGAAGATTTGCTTTTCCAGGGCTTTCTATACATAACGCTCGACGGCAGTTATGCTATAAAAGGCATTGAGCTATCAGTAAACAAGAACATCAACATCAACTGGGTTAAGGACGTAAAAATCATCCAACAATTTGACAGAACCGACAATAACGGTTGGATGCTCTCTTACGATGAAACAGCTATAAACTTTGGTATTACAAAAAAAGGCCAGGGTCTGCTTGGGAAAAGATCAGTCTCGTATAAAAATTATCGTTTCACACCCTTATCATCCGACTCGATTTTTAAAGGACGAAGTATAGTAGTTCTTGATAGTGCAAACACAAGGAGTGAGGACTACTGGAAGTCTCACAGGCATCAACAGCTCACCAAGTCAGAAAATGGAACTTATGCCATAATTGACAGTGTGCAAAAAACCCCCATATTTAAAAGAACTGTGGATATTGTAAACATAATATTATTCGGCTATAAAGATGCAGGGCTTTTTGAAATTGGACCCGTAAATACCTTTTACAGCTACAATCCGATAGAAGGAACCCGGGTAAGGTTTGGTGGCAGAACAACTCCTAAATTCAGCAATAAAGTGAATTTCGACACCTACTTAGCATACGGATCTAAAGACCAAAATCTTAAGTATTACCTCAGCGGCACCTGGTCTCTCACACCTCATTCTGCATACGAGTTTCCGGTTAAATCTATAAGCATGAGTTATCAGAATGATACAAAGATACCCGGACAGGAAATGCAATTCATACAAGAAGATTTTGTCCTGTTGTCCATAAAAAGGGGTGTTAACGACAAATTGTTCTATAATAAAACCTTCAAAATGGAGCATTTGAATGAGTTTGAAAACCATTTGTCATACACACTCGGCTACCAATATACCAAAGAAGCTCCAGGAGGAAACTTATTCTATAATTATTCCGACTATAATTCACATTTAAATGATGTAAACACACTGAATATATCGGAAGCATCATTTAAAATCAGGTATGCACCCAATGAACGGTTTTATCAGGGAAAAGCAATGAGAATACCTGTCAAAAGCAAATATCCTGTTTTTGAAGTACAACTCAACACCGGGTCAAAAGCAATAGGAAACGATTACAACTATCAGAATCTTCGTTTGTCAGCTTCAAAAAGATTCTTTTTCTCCGTTTTGGGCTACTCTGATGTTGTTTTTGAGGCTGATAAAGTATTTGGCAAAGTGCCTTATCCGTTGTTGAATATAGCCAGGGCCAACCAGACGTATTCTTATCAAATAATGTCATACAATTTAATGAACTTCCTGGAATTTGTAAGCGACAGGTATGTTTCTCTGAATATCGATCACTGTTTTAATGGATTTTTCTTGAATAAAATACCGATAATAAAACAGTTGGATTTAAGAGAAAGCATAACTTGTAAAATTTTGTGGGGCGATATTTCAAAGAAAAATGACCCCCGCTATAGCAATGACGTATTTAAGTTTCCTATTGACGCGAATGGCACCCCTCTGACATATTCTCTTGAAAAAGAACCTTACATTGAGGGAAGTGTTGGTATTGGAAACATATTCAAGCTATTCAGGGTAGATCTTGTGAAGCGTTTTACATATCTTGATCATCCGAACATTTCAACGCTTGGACTCAGAATGCGATTTAAGTTTGACTTCTAAAAAAATATATATAAAAATGAAAGCTAAAGATTCAGCTCAACAATTGGTTTATAAAATAATCAATCCACTTATCAGGTTATTGATTAAGATGAAAGTAACCCCGAATATTATTACATCTACCGGATTGGTACTTAATATCGTGGCAGTAATAGTGTTTATAATTGGCGGAGAAAAAGGTGTCACCGGCGACCTTTCATACATTGGTTGGGGATGCGGATTGATTCTTTTTGCCGGCCTATTTGATATGATTGATGGACGATTGGCACGTGTGGGAAATATGTCTTCGCGTTTTGGCGCCCTTTACGATTCTGTTCTTGACAGATACAGCGAACTATTTATGTTCTTTGGTATCTGCTATTATTTGGTGGCCCACCATTATTTCTTAAGCTCCATCTTTGCTTTCATTGCATTGATCGGCTCCATGATGGTAAGCTACGTCAGAGCAAGAGCCGAAGGATTAGACATAGAATGCAAAGGAGGCTTCATGCAACGTCCTGAGAGAATTCTTACAATTGGAGTATCCGGTGTCGTGTGTGGAGTTGTATCCGCTATTACCGGGGGGAATCACAAACTTTATATCGATGATCTGCCGTTTGACATTATCGAAACCATATCAATATTTACTATTCCTATTCTTCTGGTTGCGGTTTTATCGAATTTAACCGCCTTTAAACGCTTAAATGATTGTCGGAAGTTTATGGATGGAGAAGTTAAATAGCGTCAAGATAACTCGGTTGTATTCGTCCAACAAAAAAACATAAAGAAATGCATTTCAAATTTTCAAATTTCAGTAACAAAAGGACAAACTTACTGAAACATTCTGTTTTATTCGGAATTTTATTGAGTGTAAATATTTGCTTTGGGCAAGGCCAAGCATCGTATCCAGTTCCCCAAAAAACGGATAAATTGTTATTTTACCTTCAGCGGTCTCATAATAAAAACACAATAGTTTATGAGTTAAACACACTTCCTGATGGAAAAGTGGATGTAAAGAATCCGATACACGTATCATGGATTCGATTTGAAGAGGCAGGACGCAGAGCCGAATTATCCTTTATTCAAAGGAGAGCATTTGGAGTTAAATGCCGGGTAGCAGACAAAACCGACAAATCGGGAAACAATTTCATTGTGCAGTTCAACAATTTCAACAAAAGAGAAATTCGACTAATCAAATCAGCTTCGGGGGCATATAATGCGTTCATGAAAATCAACAATGAAACAGCTGAGCTTGAATGTGTATACATAAAAGCTGAAAACAATGCAATCGGGATACCTATTTCGTTTAAGTACATGGATGTATATGGTGTTTCATTAAAAAACAAACAACAGATTTCAGAAAGAATAAATCTATGAGCATAATTAACCTAAACATCGCAGAGGCTCAAAAGACAAAGAAAGCTGCGCTACTCGCCTCGATTCTTTACCTCCTGCTAATAGCAATCCTGGAAGGTCTAAAAGTAGAGAATTGGATCATTGCAGGCGGTTTCAACCTATGCATCTGGTTATCTCACAACAGCCGAAGATTTATATTAGGGTTTAGCATATTCATCCTTTTCGCTATCATTTACGATTTGATGAAAGTATATCCCAATTACAAAGTAAATCCAGTTGATATTGCCGGCATCTATCATTTTGAAAAATCTTGGTTCGGAGTCAATAGTAATGGAGTATTAGTTACTCCCAATGAGTTTTTTTCGCAACATCACAATTCTTTCTTTGATATCTTAGGCGGTTTCTTTTATCTCAATTGGATACCCTTACCTGTAGCTTTTGCCTTTTGGTTATATTTCAAAAATAAAAAACAGTTTTTAAATTTCTCGCTCACATTCTTGTTTGTTAATATTATTGGTTTCTGCGTTTATTACATACATCCCGCAGCTCCACCTTGGTATGTAGCTAAATACGGCTTTGGTTTACTTCAGAATACTGGCGGCGATACAGCTGGACTTGGGCGGTTTGACGAACTGGTACACCTAAACCTGTTTGGTTCACTTTATGCCCGCAATTCAAATGTCTTTGCAGCAATGCCCTCTCTTCACTGTGCTTACCCGGTCATCGTGCTTTTCTATTCATTTAAAAGCAACGTGAAAAATATGAAATGGTACTTTACACTTGTTATGGTTGGAATTTGGTTTACAGCCATTTATTCCGGGCATCACTATGTTATAGATGCTATTATGGGTATAACATGCGCCTGTGTAGGAATTTTTATTTATCAATCAGCTTTGTTGAGAATCCCATTTTTTAAAGTATTTTTATCAAACTACGAACAAGCAATTTCCATTGATGCTGAATACGTCTTATCCGAAATCAACGTGAAAGATGTGTCGTAATAGCCTCTGAAAATCATTTATCATCCGACTCTTATTGTACTGATTCTTGTTTAATTTTCAATTGTTTACCTGTATTTCATTATTTTAATTAATCTATCTGGAGATAAAGTTGCAAATTGTTGATTTTTTATTTCTTCTAATTTGTATCTTTGTAATTCTGTTTTTAAACTTAATTTGATTTTCGACGATAAGCGCAAACCGAAGTTATAGAAACGCGACAATTAAAGGAACATACCAGGTGGAACAAGAAAGAGAATGAAAAAACCAAACAAGCGTAAAATAATTAACGACCCGGTTTTCGGATTTATCAATATTCCAAACGACTTCCTGTATGATATTATTCAACACCCCTACTTTCAGCGGTTGAACAGGATCAAACAATTGGGTTTGTCGTCATTTGTGTATCCAGGTGCACAACACACACGATTGCAACATTCATTAGGAGCCATGCATCTTATGGGCGAGGCAATTACCCAATTGCGTCAGGAAGGGCACGACATTACACAAGCTGAGGCTGAAGCCGTTCGAGGTGGCATTTTATTGCACGACATTGGTCATGGACCGTTTTCGCACACCTTGGAACACAGTTTGGTGAACGGTGTAAGCCACGAAGACATTTCATTGTGGATGATGCAGAAAATCAACGAAGAACTTGATGGAAAACTGGAAACCACGTTGAAAATCTTCACCAACAACTATCACAAAAAGTTTTTACATCAACTTGTTTCGAGTCAGCTGGACATGGACAGGCTGGATTATTTGAGCCGGGACAGTTTCTATTCCGGCGTTAGCGAAGGAATAATTGGTGCTGCACGAATTATAAAGATGTTAAATGTGTACAATGATCAACTGGTTGTTGAAGCTAAGGGAATTTATTCAATCGAGAAATTTCTGGTTGCGCGCCGACTAATGTATTGGCAAGTTTACCTGCATAAAACGTCGGTAGCTGCAGAAAAAATGTTGATGAATATTCTGAAACGAGCCAAAGAATTAGCGAGTAAGAACAACGAACTTTTTGCCTCACCTGCTTTACATTATTTTCTTTATAACGAAGTCAACAAACAACATTTTGCTGATTCTGGAGAAGCATTACAACACTTTGCTATGCTTGACGATTCCGACATAGTTTGTGCCATCAAAGTTTGGTCTACACATTCAGACATTGTCCTTTCAACTCTTTGCAAGTCATTCACCAACAGACGGCTATTTAAAGTTGAGGTCCGAACAGAACCAATAGAGGCAAACAAACTTGAAATTCAGCTAAATCAATACATGAACTATTTTAATATCAGTGTTGATGATGCAGCCTATTTTATGGGTGAGGAAATAGTTACTACAGATACCTACAGTCCAAAAGACGACATTATTAATATTCTTTACAAAGATGGAACTGTAAAAGACATTGCCGAAGCTTCGGATATGTTGAACATTGCAGTGTTGACAAAAAAGGTTGAGAAGTACTATTATTGTTACTTCAAATTATAAATATATCCACAGGTATTTTATGTTGAAATCAGCTTTTGCAAACGACGCAAGTGTTTTCTTTTCTAAATAGCACAGTCGTCATTATGGATTATTGGAAATAGTTTATTACTTTTGCACCCAAAAAAAATTTATATGGAGTTTACAGCTCAACAAATTGCAGATTTTTTACACGGCGAAATTCAGGGCGATCCTTCGGTGAAAGTAAGCAACTTCTCCAAAATTGAAGAAGGAAAACCCGGGACATTGACCTTTTTGTCAAACCCTAAGTATATTCAATATATTTATGATTGTCAGGCAAGTATAGTGCTAGTTAATAAAGACTTCGCTCCAGAAAAAGAGATAGGATCTACGCTTATACGAGTCGAAGACGCATATCAATCGTTAGCTTTGTTGTTAACCTTAGTCGATCAGGCGAAACCTAAAAAAACAGGGATTTCACCGCTAGCATTTATTTCAGATACAGCTAAAATTGGTGAAAATGTATATATTGCGCCATTTGTATATATTGGTGAAAATGTAATAATTGAGAAAAATGCAATTATTCATGCGCATTGCAGTGTAGAAGATGATACAAAACTTGGTGAAAACACAACATTGTTTTCGGGCGTGAAAATTTACAATAGTTGTGTGATTGGAAATAATTGCATACTACATTCCGGATCTGTAATTGGTTCGGATGGTTTTGGATTTGCGCCCACCGAAGATGGATCATATAAAAAGATTCCTCAAATGGGCAATGTTGTTTTAGAAGACAATGTTGAGATTGGTGCAAACACTGTCGTTGACAGAGCCACTATGGGAAGCACCATTATTTGCAAAGGAGTTAAGATTGACAATTTGGTTCAGATTGCGCACAACGTAGAAGTTGGCACAAACACGGTAATAGCAGCTCAAACAGGCATTTCTGGTTCTACAAAACTAGGGAAACAATGCATTTTAGCTGGGCAAGTAGGAATAGCCGGACATCTACATATTGCCGATGGCACTATTTTTGGTGCACAGACCGGCGTGCCAAATTCAATAAAGTTGCCTAATCAAACATTTCAAGGTTATCCTGCCGTTCCGATTATGACATTTCATAGGGCGTCAGTAGTTCATAAAAATCTACCTGAACTTCAAAAAACAATTTTTGCTATGCAAAAGAAAATTCAGGAACTAGAAGATAAAATCAGTAGCATTTCTTAAACAAAGTATGTCGAAACAAAATACTATTAAACAAGCCTTTACGCTTGCCGGCAAAGGTTTGCACTCCGGTCTGGAAATTATTTTAACCTTCAGCCCTGCTCCAGAAAATCACGGAATTAAAATCAAGAGAGTTGATTTACCTGAACAACCTGTAATGGATGCAGTTGCCGAATATGTCGTAGAGACAACCCGCGGCACAGTTCTAAAAAAAGGTGAAATGCAGGTTAGCACTGTAGAACACGCTTTGTCAGCACTTTATGCATTCGGAATCGATAACTGTTTATTAGAAGTAAATGCACCGGAATTTCCCATCTTAGACGGGAGTGCCAAATATTATGTTGAACAGATCCAATCAGTTGGAATTGAAGAACAAGAAGCAGAAAAAGACTATTTCATAGTTCGCAAGAAAATCGAATACAGTATTCCGGAAACCGGAGCTAAAATCACGTTGCTCCCTGACGATACTTTCAGCGTAGATGTACATATCGGTTTTGATTCGGTAGTGCTGAACAACCAATTCGCAAGCTTATCATCATTAGCCGATTACGCTACTGAAATTGGCAAAGCCCGCACCTTCGTTTTTGTACGTGAGATTGAGCAGCTGGTTAAATTAAACCTGATTAAAGGTGGTGACCTGAAAAATGCCATTGTTATTTACGACCAACAGGTTTCTCAGGCTGATTTTGATAATTTGGCCGACTTAATGAATCAACCACATCAGGATGCCGGTAAACTGGGTTATCTGAATGGAGGTGTGAAATTTCCAAACGAACCAGCACGTCATAAATTATTAGATGTAATTGGTGATTTATCTTTGATAGGAAAACCAATTCGAGGCAAAATAATTGCCACTTATCCCGGACATAAAATAAATACAGATCTCGCGAAATTAATTCGTAAAGAACTTAAGAAACAAGAAATCCAGGCACCAATATACGACGACACTATTCCCCCCGTCTTGGATGTAAACGCAATTCGAAAACTACTTCCGCATCGTTGGCCATTTTTAATGGTTGATAAGATCATTGAAATGCGTGAGAAAGTAATTATTGGCGTGAAAAACGTGACCGTAAACGAAACGTTTTTTATGGGTCATTTCCCTGAAGAACCAGTTATGCCGGGTGTTCTTTTAGTTGAAGCAATGGCTCAAACAGGTGGTCTACTGGTGTTAAATTCGGTAAAGAATCCGGAAACCTATTCAACCTATTTCCTGAAGATCGACAATGTAAAGTTCCGCCAGAAAGTGGTTCCAGGCGATACAGTAATTTTCCATTTGGAAATGCCGGATGAAATGCGCCGGGGGTGTGCATTGATGAAAGGTCATGCCTTTGTAGGAGGTAAAATTGTTGCCGAAGCAGAATTTATGGCTCAAATTGTAAAAAACAAATAGAACGTAGTCTACGCTACACGAAATAGCACATCTTGATTAATAAAATAGATATTTAGAAATAAAACTGAAAAAGTAAATAGAATGAAACAACCTTTAGCTTACATTCATCCGGATGCGAAAATTGCACCAACAGTTGTGATTGAGCCATTTGTTACTATCGATAAAAATGTGGTAATCGGCGATGGCACTCGTATTGGTTCAAACGTAACGATCATGGAAGGTGTGCGAATCGGGAAAAATTGCAATATTTTCCCCGGCGCTGTAATTGGCGCTGTTCCACAGGATTTAAAATTTAAAGGAGAAGATACTTTAGCTATTATTGGTGACAATACGACAATTCGTGAATTTGTAACAGTTAACCGCGGAACTGCAGCGAAAGGGAAGACCGTTGTCGGCGACAACTGCCTGATTATGGCTTATTGTCATGTTGCTCACGATTGCGTGGTAGGTAACAATGTAATAATGGGTAACACATGCCAACTGGCTGGTGAGGTTGAAATTGATGATTTTGCTATTTTAGGTGGTGGATGTTTAGTTCATCAGTTTACACGCATAGGTTCCCACGTTATGATTCAAGGTGGTTCTAAAATAGGAAAGGATGTTCCTCCATTTATTACGGCAGGTCGCGAACCGCTTTCATATGCCGGAATTAATTCAATCGGACTTCGTCGTCGCGGATATGTAAATGAACAAATACGTGATATACAAGATGTTTATCGATACATCTATCAATCGGGCATGAATACGACACATGCTACAGAACGTGTTGAGGCTGAACTTCCTGCAACTAAAGAACGCGATGAGATTCTGCTATTTATCAAAAATTCACCACGTGGAATTATCAAAGGTTATTTTGAATAATTCAAATTATTGAATCAGGTAAATGATGAGTTGTATAATCGCAATGACGATTATTTGCATATTTATTTACATTTGATTGTTCAATTCCCAATTTTTCTACTATTTTTGCACTTATACTTATAGGCAAAATCTAGTTACAATGAGTAGGAC
>DATFAW010000175.1:0-4467 GCA_035254165.1 Paludibacter sp. | reverse complement strand
CTTAATGGCTACGAACGAATAGTATTCTTTCACTTCCACCATGCCCAGTTCATCTTTGGCTAATTGTCCTTTTTTGAACATAAAACCAACCACATCCATTTTGCTAAGCTTGTCTTTCTTTCCTTTACCAATATAAAGGGTTGCCCATTCGGGTTTTGGTGGTGCCGAAGTAAGAAGCGGCAAGGGAAAAGTCCGGGGTTGGTCTGCTATAAAGTCGGGTAGATTTTCATTGGCTGCCAATAGTATAAAAGCTGATCCTTCAGCTTCCATACGGGCTGTACGTCCGTTACGGTGTACAAACTCGTCATTACGAACCGGTGCATCGAAGTGAATAATGTTCCTGATTTCGGGAATATCCAATCCGCGTGAAGCCAAGTCGGTAGAAATAAATGCAGTACAACTACCGTTGCGAAACTTCGAAAGTGCCCTTTCGCGTTCGGGTTGTTCCAACTTGCCATGAAAGAATTCATTCGCCAACTTTCTATTAGTCAGGTAGGCATTTACCTTCTCCACTGTATCACGCTGATTACAGAATATCAGCGATGAATCGTTGCCCAAGTAGCACAAGAGGCGATAAAGTAAATCCATTTTATCGTTGTTTTCTCCTTTCACAGAATAGATTTTCAACCCTTTCAGCACGTTGTCTTTTTCAGAAAAGTCGAGTTTGATTGGATTTTGAATGCCGGTAAAAGCCGGAATGGTTACAGCATCGGTTGCCGAAGTGAGTACCCGTTTGTTGAGTGTTGGGATTCGACTGATAATGGCTTCCATTTGCTCTGTAAAGCCCATTTCGAGCGATTTATCAAACTCATCGAGTACAAGTACCCGAATGGCGTCTACTTCAAAATTGCCCCGTTCGATATGATCCTGCAAGCGTCCCGGGGTTCCGATAAGCAGTGCCGGCGGAACTGCCAGTTCACGCTTCTCACCATTAGAAGGGCGGCCACCAAAGCAAGTGTTTACTTTATAACCGGTGCCCATGCTGCGCCATACTTGTTCAATTTGTTGAGCCAACTCGCGCGATGGAGCTAAAATCAAAGCTTGTACTTTCTGAATGTCTGGATTCAGGCTTATTAACACAGGCAATAGATATGCCAGTGTTTTCCCAGAGCCGGTTGGCGACAATAGAATTATATCTTGTTCTTTTTCATTTGCGTCAAGTGTGGCCAATTGCATGGCATTGAGCGATTCGATACCCATGCTTCTCAGCGTGTTATCAATTTGGATGGAATTGTTTTTCATGTTGCAAAGATAGCGTAAATCCAGTTGGATTCAGTCATTTAAACACCTAAAATAATCTGCCGGAGATGTGTACATGAAAGAAAGTGTTGAAAGTAAAATGTTACAAGTCATAAGACGAAACATTCAAAAAAAATAGCTACTTTTGCATTTTATCATATCACTCAACACAATATGGAATATACAACCTTACAAGGAAAATTGATAATGCCCGAATATGGGCGGAATATACAACAAATGGTGGCTCATGCGCAGACCATTGAAGATCGTGAGGAACGCACTCGCTGCGTGAAAACAATTATCAATATTATGGGTAATTTGTTTCCTTATCTACGCGATGTAAACGATTTCAAACACAAATTGTGGGATCACGTGGCAATCATGTCCGATTTTAAACTGGATATTGATTTTCCGTATGAAATTCTGCAAGCAGAAAACCTCTATACCCGTCCGGAACCAATTCCTTATAAAAACTCTCGTATTCGATACCAACACTATGGTCGTACGTTGGAAGAAATGATTGAAAAAGTAGCCGCATATCCTGACGGCGAAGAGAAAAACGAACTAATCCGTTTGATTGCCAACCAAATGAAAAAATGTTTCCTTACCTGGAACAAAGAGGTGGTTGATGATCGGAAGATTTTTGATGATCTTCGCGAATTATCGAAAGGTAAACTGGATATTTCGGAAGACTTCTTCAAACTGGTTGAATCAAGAGATGTTTTATTCAACAAAAAGAATAAACCTAAAAAGAAAAAATAACTACAGTGAACAGTAAACAGTGAGCAGTAAACAGTGAAACAGTGAAACAGTAAAATAGTAAGCAGTAATTAGTAAATAGCTATAGTAAATATCTACTAACGACTAGCGACAGTTAACTGATAACTGATAACTGAGACTGATTGCTGATGACTGATGACTAATAACTGAAAATCTATGTCGTCATTTCAAATTGAAGGCGGTCGCCAACTCTCAGGTTCTATAACACCCCAGGGAGCCAAAAACGAAGCGCTACAAGTACTTTGTGCAGTGCTCCTGACTTCCGAAACTATTACGATAAGCAATATCCCGGATATTCTGGATGTAAACAACTTGATTGGCCTTTTGGCTGATATGGGAGTTGACGTTAAGCGTGAAAGTACCGATACTTATACGTTCAAAGCGGACAATGTAAATCTGGACTATCTTCAGACCGAAGACTTCTACAGCAAAAGCGCTTCGTTGCGTGGTTCGGTTATGATCGTAGGTCCGCTTGTGGCCCGATTTGGTAAGGCTATTATTCCCAAACCGGGTGGCGATAAAATTGGTCGCCGCAGGCTGGACACGCATTTTATTGGCATTCAAAAACTAGGTGCTGAATTTCATTACGATCCTGCTGCAAAACGCTACGAGATTGAAGCTAAAAAATTGACAGGATGCTACATGTTGCTCGATGAAGCATCGGTAACCGGAACTGCCAATATCTTGATGGCTGCTGTGTTGGCCAAAGGTACTACCACCATTTACAATGCTGCGTGCGAACCTTACTTGCAGCAGCTCTGCAAGATGCTGAACTCCATGGGCGCAAAAATTTCGGGTGTTGGTTCAAACTTACTAACCATCGAAGGTGTTATTGAACTAAAAGGTTGCAACCATCGTATTTTGCCGGATATGATTGAAGTAGGCAGTTTTATAGGTATGGCAGCCATGACGGCTTCTGAAATTACCATTAAAAATGTGGCTTATGATGAATTGGGTATTATCCCCGACAGTTTCCGTCGATTGGGCATTCAATTGGAGCAACGCGGCGATGATATTTTTATTCCATATCAAAAAAATTATACGATTGAATCGTTTATCGACGGTTCGATCATGACCATAGCCGATGCACCTTGGCCGGGACTTACACCCGATTTGCTCAGTGTATTTCTGGTTATAGCCACAAAAGCAAAAGGAAGTGTGCTTATTCATCAGAAAATGTTCGAAAGCCGATTGTTTTTTGTGGATAAACTGATTGATATGGGGGCTCAAATTATTTTGTGCGATCCGCACCGCGCAACAGTTATCGGACAAGGAAACCACTTACACCTGCGGGCTTCCACCATGAGCTCACCTGATATACGTGCAGGGATAGCCTTACTTATTGCAGCAATGGCAGCCGAAGGAACCAGTACTATTCATAATATCGACCAAATAGACCGCGGATACCAGAACATTGAAAAACGACTGAATGCGCTGGGTGCAAATATAAAAAGGATCTAAATAATTTCAATTGGAGGAACGTCGTATGCTAAACAAAAAAATCGTTGACTTATTAAATAGTCAGATAAACAAAGAGTTTTACTCTTCGTATTTGTATTTGGATATGTCGAATTACTATTATGGTAAGAATCTGAATGGTTTTGGAAACTGGTTTGCCGTACAAACGCAAGAAGAATATGCGCACGCTATGTTGTTTCTGAAATATGTGCAAAACAATAGTGAGAAAATAGTTTTGGATGCAATTGCAGCACCCGACAAGACTTATTCCAACTTTAAACAACCTTTGGAGGGGTCGTTGGAACACGAATTGTTTATCAGTGCTTCGATAAATGATATTTATGCTGAGGCTTATGCGTTGAAAGACTTCAAAACCATGCAATTTCTGGACTGGTTTGTAAAAGAACAGGGTGAAGAGGAGCAACGGTCGGATGATTTGAATAAACGGTTTAAATTGTTTGGGACTGATCCTCGGGGGTTGTATTTGTTGGATGCCGAATTGGCTACACGCACTTATTCTGCACCATCGCTGGTAATTTGATTAATAATGACTTTTATAAATGAACGCTTCTGAGATTTATTTTCGGAAGCGTTTTTTTGTTAATTACTATTTAAGTGCCGGCGAAACAGAGAATCAAAATACCCCCCTCAAGATACTCCAACTTGAGGGGATTTTTATTTAATGGTATTTTTTATGGTTTTAAATAGAACAATGAATAGTGATCTGATTCACGTCCTCTTCTAAATAGGGTTGAGTTGTATCGTGATTCTCCCATTTTTCCATACTTGTTTCGTCGGGGAAAAGCCGTTTGTTTACAGATTTAGGTCTGTTAGCATCTTACTTTCTTATCTACTTTTATATCGTGATTTAGGAAGCACAGGAATCTGGGAATTAGTACATATTGGAATAGTTATCTAAAATTACAATACCATTTTATATGTCTTTTTTAGCTCGTTCGTCCCCCTTTTATAGTTGTTTCGTCGATTTTA
>DATFAW010000174.1:0-4701 GCA_035254165.1 Paludibacter sp. | reverse complement strand
TGACCGGATAGATTTTACAAACCAACCTGCGCCTTTCAGTTATTAGTTACTGTTATTTTATTGAATTTTACTATCTTTGGTGTCAAATAATACAAAGACATGAACAAACTAATCGACACTTTTAAAGCTATTTATCTTCGTCATCCTTACCTGCTGATTCTATTTGTAAGTATAATGCTTACCTTACCCTGGATCACCATGGGTGAGTTCTACACCAAAGGCGAACCGCGCGAAGCCACCGTGGCTACTTGTATATTAAACACAGGCAACTGGATTTTACCTTCCGATTATGCTGATGAAGTTGCCTACAAACCACCTTTTATGCATTGGTTTATAGCTGTTTTCTCGCTTCCGGCCGGACATGTAACTGAAACCACCGCCCGCCTCCCTTCGGCGTTAGGTTTGATTGGCATTACCCTCATGTTTTTCGCACTGCTATACAAACGAACCAGTTCATTTCGAGCCATGCTGGCAGCCCTGATGCTGCTTACCAGTTTCGAGATGCACCGCTCAGCCCTGGAAGCCCGGGTAGATATGACACTCGCCTTCTTTATGATAGGAGCCCTGATAAGTCTTTTCAAGTGGGAGGAAAAGGGGCTTAAAGGTTTCCCATTGCTCATTCCTATCTTCTTGGGAGGTGCTGCATTGGTCAAAGGTCCGGTGGGTATACTCCTGCCCTGTGCCGTTTTTGGTATCTACCTCCTGCTTCTTCAACGTTATTCGCTGTGGAAAATTATCTACAAGAACGTATTGGTGACCCTGCCGGCTTTAGCTATCCTGTTGGTTTGGTATGTGTTGGCTTATCAACAAGGTGGCGAACATTTCCTGAAACTGGTTTATGCCGAGAACTTAGGCCGGTTCCTGGGACAAGACAGCAGCAAGCTGGGTATCTCGTATGAACTGGGACATAAAGGCCCCTTTTGGTATTATATCCCGGCTATCCTGCTCGGCTTTATTCCCTGGTCGCTCCTACCTATCTTTTCTATATTTACCAATTCGTTCAAAAACTCAGTTCGACAAATCAAGCCCAAAAAGAACTCGATTTGGCAACGGCTTGCCAACATGGAAAAACTGACTTTGTTCAGCCTTGTTTCAGTGGTTATCATCCTGACGTTTTATGCCATTCCGTCGTCTAAACGAAGCGTATATATCATGCCTGCTTACCCATTTGCAGCTTACTTGCTCACTTTGCTTTATGAATGGGCATTGGATAAAAAGCCGCATTTAATCAAGCTCCTGACCCGGGTACTTATGACTTTATCGGGCATATTATTGGTTCTCATTGCGGTTTTCCATTTTGTCGATTTATCGGCTGTGGCCACCCCACTCATCCACGATGCCAAAACACTGCACGACGTAGACTTATTCTCGGCAGTATTCCAGCACCTTACGGTATTAGGTGTGTCAGTATGGTTTTTGTTAGCGGTTGCTTTCGGCTATACCTGGGTTATTCTGAAAGAGAAAACTCCTCAGATTATTCTCGTATCGACATTGGCATTGTTTATTTGCACACAAGTCTTTCTGGAAGGTTTGGCTTATCCTGTTTTCAAAGATGCCTATTCATCCCGTCCATTTGCCGAGAAAATTGAGGCTAAATATGATTTAAAAGACAAGACATATGTGATGAACGATTTGAGTCAATATCTCAACCTGTATGGTTTAAATTTCTACATGGGAAATAACTTCAAAAACTTTGATAAAGAACAACCATCGGACGGTTATTTTTTGACCGCGCAACCATACATTGAGAAGATAAGACTGAAATATGCCGGCAAATACACTTTCGAAGAACTGGAAAGCACACCTGACAAATACAATGACTTCGGTGAAATAGTTGTTTTATACCGGATTATCAAGCTTGGCAGCAACTCGAAATAAGGGTTATTGCAATACAACAATTGTTGTTTCCCTTAAGTCCAAAAGAGTTTAATTTCAACAATTGTGGTACAACCGGAGATACACATGAAGCTCAATTTAGAGTCCCGAATAGGGTTCAATGTTATATAGTATGACATTGAACCCTATTTGGGGCTCGGTTTTTGTATGGATAACTTCACTGGAATTGCATCTTCGATCAATCATAGTGAATCTTTTTAGGATATGTGATAAATTGCGAGTAGTAATTGGGTTTACAAATATAATAATTACACACAGCATCAAATCATATGAAACGACCATTTAAACAGGCATTTAAACCAAAAGACCATGTTCATTGCGAAGCTTGTCCCGATATATCGGGATTCCCGTGCGACAACTATCTAAACAATAAAAATAAACGTATGAAATATCCAGTTAATTATTACTAACAATGAAGATTATCCATGGATAATTAGACTATTTTTGTACTTCGATTAAATAAATACTTATTCTTGACGTTTATAAAAACAAAAGAACAGTCATAAATACATATATAATTCTACGATAATGAACTTACTATCCGTTATGCTTCAGGTAGCAACTGATTCAATTGCTAATCCGGCTACAGCAGCTATTGCTGACCAAAATTATTTTCACCTTTTATTAAAAGGAGGTTGGGTTTTACTTCCGCTCTCTTTGTTGCTCATTGTTTCTAATTACGTAATTATCGAACGTTGGGTTGCAATCAATATGCTGGGTAAAGCGGATCCTACCTGGACATCGCGTGTAAACGAAATGGTATCAGAAGGAAAAATTGATAAAGCCATCACATTTTGTAAAGAAAGACAAACTACCTATTCAAAAGTACTTGTAGCCGGGTTGGAAGCTGCTTATGGCGACGATATAGAGATTCAGGATGCACTTCAATCGGAAGCACGCCAACAGATATCTGTATTGGAAAAAGGAATGAACTACTTGGGAATTTCAGCTTCCATAGCACCTATGATGGGTTTCCTTGGAACCATTTTTGGAGTTATCAAGATATTTTATAACATATCAGTTACCAACGATTTGAATATTGCAAACATCTCTGATGGTTTGTATCAAAAAATGATCTGTTCGGGTGCCGGTTTGTTTGTAGGGATTATTGCCTATGCAGGATATTACATTTTGAATGGACGTATTGACAAAGTGGTATTGCGTATGGACAAATGTTCAAACGACTTATTGAAAGAAATCCGTATTTACAAAAGAGAGAAAAGTCACTCAACCGTTGCTAATAAACAGTTACAAGTCAACTAAAGAACATGAAAATAGAACGTAGAAAGGAGCGAACTGCAGAAGTTTATACTTCATCGTTGAACGACATTATGTTTTTCCTGTTGTTGTTTTTCCTGATTATCTCAACACTGGCAACTCCGGCAACGATTCAGGTTCTGCTGCCAAAATCAAAAACATCGTCGGACGTGGTAGTAAAGAAACAGATCAATCTTACCATCACTGCCGAGCATAAGTATTATATCGAGAAAAAAGAAATTACATTCGAGGAAATCGAACCGCAATTATCTACACTGGTTTCGAAGAAAACAAGCAAAGAAGAGGTTATTGTTCTGCTTCATGCCGACAAATCACTCAACCTTCAAGATGCAGTAAATGTCATTGATATTGGAAATAAACTTAAGGTTAAGATGATTCTCTTCACCAAAAAGAATAAAGGATAAAACAAAAGAGGAATGCTGAAAAGCATTCCTCTTTTGTTTTCCGGTACTCCAAACAGTTTTTATATAACCTTTTGTCACTTTCTATTGGTTGAAATTAGCTGGACGATTAAAACTTCCCAAGCTTGTGTTTCAATATAACCTTTTCAAGTAATGCATCCTCGCCCAGCGAATCATATTTAGTCTTCAGATTTTCTTTAAACAATAGTCCCACACCATACCAGAAAGTGGCAGGAATACCACCTTTATATGTTTTAATAAGCCCATATGCACTCTGGTTCGTCTCACGGGCAATAAGTTTCAACAACAGTTTTCCTTGCGAATAAGACATGTTCCGCACATCCTTTTCGAAGCTCTTGAACAATTCCTTTTCTGTTTCCTTAATTAAACGATGTTTCTCCTTATTGCTCGAAACAGTTGCTAACTGGGTATTCAATCTTTCAACCACTTCCTTTGTTTTCATAACATAAGGATAAACCCGTCTAATATTTTGAATAGTACGGTAATTACTTCTGATAAATTCCCACTCCTCTGCCGATGTACTGGTTTTTTCGGCTAAAGCCTTGCTTAATTTCTGCTCAGCCTTTTGCTGTATCGGATTTTTTTCCAAACTATCTGCGGGAACTATCTCTTTAAATACCGCTAATGATTTCTTCAACTGCTCATATATTACAGAATCCTGATTCTGTACCACATTGGTTTCATCGGGTCCTTGATCAATATCTTTACTATCATCTGTAGTAACATCTTTTGATTCAATACCTTTAGTCAACTTCTCAATAGTTTTCTCTATCGATTTTTCGGTCGGTTGTGGGTTCGTCCTTTTGTCTTCCGGGGTCTGGGCTTCTGTAGGGGACGGAGGTGTCATATCCTCCATCATTTGTAATTGAATGGGTTCATCCTGAATCTTGAGGTCATCAACATTCAACGAAGAATCCAAACCGGGCATGAAAGTAAGCAGAAGGAACAAAATTCCGTAGAATGCGAACGATACTACTACGGCAATCGTGTTTGATTTGTATTTTTTTAAGATATTCATTTTTATGTATTACGTCCAAAATGTATCAGTCAATCCCGGTGTATTATATGTCTTTGGAGTAAAACGGATGCAAAGATATGGATTTAT
>DATFAW010000173.1:0-4280 GCA_035254165.1 Paludibacter sp. | reverse complement strand
GAAATAGCAGAAACCAAGCGTTTTTTTGTAAGGGTTTATAGTTGGATGTCAATGGCATTAATCATTACCGGGTTGGTGGCTTACCGTACCGCAAATTCACCCGAAATTATTAAATTCATTTTCGGTGAAAGATTTGTTTTTTATGGATTGATGATTTTGGAATTAGTGCTCGTAGGTGTATTGGTTGGAGCTATTCATAAAATGTCGGCTATCACAGCAACCCTCGTGTTTATATTCTATTCAATACTCAACGGGGTTACCTTATCGTCCATCTTTTTTGTTTTTACTTCCGATTCCATTTCGAATGTATTTTTTATAGCCGCAGGTACATTTGCCGTGATGAGTGCTTATGGATATTTTACAAAATCGGATCTGACAAAACTGGGAAATATCCTGATTATGGCATTGATTGGACTGGTTATAGCTTCGTTGGTGAATATGTTCCTGAAAAGTGAAATGCTTTACTGGATAAGTTCGTATGCCGGCGTCTTGATATTTGTAGGTTTAATAGCTTACGACACCCAGAAGCTGAAAAAACTCAACGTGATAGGTAACGAAGATACGGATGAAGGTAAAAAAGAAGCCATTATTGGTGCGCTGATTTTGTACCTCGACTTTATCAACCTGTTTTTGTATCTGTTACGTATTTTTGGAAAAAGAAGATAATATTTCAATGAACAGTTATCAGTCATCAGTAACCAGTTACCAGTCATCAGTAAGTTCACTGTTCACTGCTCGCTGTTCACTGTTCTCTGTTCATTGCTAACTGAAAAGTATGAAACTAAATAAAATTGCCCAAATAGTTGGAGCGAACGATAAGAACGTTCCGACTGTAGAAATAAATTGGTTATTAACCGATAGCCGTTCTTTATCTTTTCCTGCCGAGAGTTTGTTTTTTGCCATCCACACGGCTCGAAACAACGGTCATAATTATATTGCAGAGCTTTACCAACAAAATCTACGCTATTTTGTGGTGAGTGAGATGCGCCCTGAATTTGAGAAAATGACTGATGCTGTTTTCTTGAAAGTCGAAAATGGTTTGCAGGCTTTGCAGGCTTTGGCTGCGGCTCATCGTGCTTCCTTCAAAATTCCGGTGATTGGCATTACGGGCAGCAACGGAAAAACCGTGGTGAAAGAATGGCTCTATCAACTTCTGCATGCCGATTATGTCATTACCCGTTCGCCACGCAGCTATAATTCGCAGATTGGTGTACCGCTTTCGGTTTGGGCGTTGAGCGAAAGCACTCAACTGGGTATTTTCGAAGCCGGTATTTCTGAACCGCACGAAATGGAACACCTTCAACCAATTATTCAACCGACAATTGGTGTTTTTACCAATCTGGGCGATGCTCATCAGGAGAATTTTATTGGCCTGAAGCAAAAGTGCGAAGAGAAACTGCAACTTTTTGACCAGTCGGAAGTATTGGTTTATTGCTCCGATAATAAGTTGGTAGAGATTTCGATTGCTCAATCGGGTTTTAAAGGCAAACTCTTTTCGTGGGGGAAATCAGATAAAGCGGTTGTACAAATCCTGCAGGTAGAAAAAGCAGCTTTAAATACAAGGGTGTTATTGAAATATGCCGGTTCTGAATCGACTATTATCATTCCTTTTACCGACGATGCTTCTATTGAAAATGCACTTCAGTGCGTGGCGGTGATGTTGCAGTTGGGTATCAGCATCAAGGAAATTACCAAACGAATTTTGCTCCTCGAAGCAGTTGCCATGAGACTGGAGGTAAAAGAGGGCGTGCGCGATTGTTTGATCATCAACGATAGCTACAACTCCGATTTGAACTCGTTGGGTATTGCACTGGACTTTTTGAACCAGCAAGCTACAGCTAAAAACTTATCAAAGACATTGATCTTGTCCGACATCCTGCAAAGCGGGCAGACATCGGATGAACTTTATAAAACGGTTTCCGGACTGGTTCAGAATAAAAACATTCAACGCATTATTGGCATTGGTTCGGAAATATCCAAACATGCTGATAAATTTGAATCGATCGATAAAACATTCTTTGAGCATACGGAAGACTTTTTAAAATCGACTATCCTTCGGGAGTTGAAGAATGAAATTATCCTGCTTAAAGGTTCCCGAAAATACCATTTCGAAGATATTTCCGAAAAACTGGAATTCGTAACGCACGAGACTACGCTGGAGGTAAATCTGAATGCATTGGTGGATAACCTGAATTATTTCCGCTCCAAACTTCGCCCTGAAACGAAGATGATGTGCATGGTAAAAGCCTTTGCCTACGGAAGTGGTGCAGTGGAAGTAGCTCGCACCTTGCAGCACCATCGGTGCGATTACCTGGCAGTGGCGGTTGCTGATGAAGGAGCTGAGTTGCGTCGCGAAGGTATTCGCATTCCTATCGTGGTGATGAACCCCGAGAAGGGCAGCTTCGGAATGATTTTCGACAATAAGTTGGAGCCGGAGATTTACAGTTTCCGCCTGCTTGATGCCTTCATTGCTTCGGCCGAAAAGCTGGGATTAACTGATTATCCAATTCATGTAAAAATAGACAGTGGCATGCACCGGTTAGGTTTTGAACCACAGGATATGGAGCAATTGCTTGCCCGCCTGAAAGGTCAAAGCCAGGTGAAAGTGCGTTCGGTTTTCTCGCATCTATCGGGTGCCGACGAAGCCAAATTCGATGCATTTACCAAACAACAAATTACAACATTCAGCGCTTGTGCCGATCAACTGTCAGCTACATTCTCGCATCATATTATGCGCCATATACTCAATTCTGCCGGTATCGAACGTTTTTCCGAATATCAATTCGATATGGTTCGCCTCGGGATTGGCCATTACGGCATTAGCTCGTTGCCTGACGTGAAACTGAAACAGGTTTGTGCGCTGAAAACAGTAATTTTGCAGATAAAGAATATCAAAGGTGGCGAAACGGTGGGTTACAGTCGAAAAGGAATTGTCAATGCCGAAAAACGTATTGCCGTGTTGCCGATTGGTTATGCCGACGGTTTCGACCGCAAGCTGGGGAATGGAGTAGGCGAGGTGCTTATCAATGGACAGCGTGCCAAAGTGATTGGTAATGTGTGCATGGATCTGGTTATGATTGATGTAACGGATCTCGAAGCCAAAGAAGGCGATCAGGTAGAAATTTTTGGTGATCATCTCACTGTTTCCGAAGTGGCCGGTTGGCTCAAAACTATATCGTACGAAGTACTTACAAGCGTTTCCAGACGAGTAAAGAGAGTTTATTTTCAAGAGTAAATTAGAACCAAGAGCGAAGAGTCAAGATAGAAGAATCAAGATTTTGTTGCTTAATTACTCTACCCAGTCAACCAATTAACCAATCAACCAATTAACCAATCTCAATGATTCTAGTTCATATTCAGCAAATAGATACAGCAAAAGTGCTTCTGCGAAGTGCATCTACCCTGGCAACCCAACTCATTAAAACGTTTGGGGTGTTAAGTTTTGTGGATGCGGATGAGAACATTGCTGCACGGGAAGATGAACTGAAAGTGCTTTGGCCTGAAACACAGATTACGGTTCGTAATTCAAAAACCAATATCCTGTCGGCAGTTTGCGAGGAGTTGGATGCTTCGTTTCTGTTTATTCAGCTGCCAAACGGACAGACCAAATCTATTCGCACTTTGCTGAACGATTGCCGGGATTTGCGCATTCCGTACCTGTTTTACAAAGACTCATTCTCCGAGTTAGATTTGAAGAAGGTAATTTTACCAATAGGTTTCCTGGAAGAAGAATTGGAGAAAGCACAATTTGCTGCGGCCTTTGGGCGGTTTTGCAACTCGGAAATACGTATGCTGCTGGCTAACGACTACGGTTCCAAAGCTACTACCAATGCCGACCGCATGAAACAGCTATTTGATAAGTTTGATTTCCGGTATACGCTTGATAAAGCAACCAAAGACAGTTTTAAAGTAGAAGCTGAATCTATACTGGTGGCCGAAAAAGAGCAAGCCGGAATGATCATTGTTTCGGCTTCGCGCGATTATGGATTGGATGACATTCTTTTCGGACCAAAAGAATATCATGTGGTGAAAAAATCTTCCGTTCCGGTTTTGCTGGTCAATCCGCGTGGCGATTTGTACGCACTTTGTGACTGATGATACCCTTTTAAGTAGTAGGAAAAATATAATGTCGTATTTCAACCACATAGTAGCACTTAGTAACATAGAATCACATAGCTGTTTTAAGAATATATAGAAAACATAGTTAGTTAGCCACTTTTTGTCTCAAAAAAACTATGTGGTTCTCCCGATAGTCGGGATGTTCCATATGTTTACTCAAA
>DATFAW010000172.1:0-5181 GCA_035254165.1 Paludibacter sp. | reverse complement strand
TTGTTATTGGAGGATATACGGGGAACTAAGTATCAATAATAATCTTACTATATTAAGGTTCTACATACTTACACTTGATAACTCGCTCATTTTTTCAATCGCTCCATCAAAATCTCGTAATTCCGCAATAACCATATCATTATGATCATATATATAGAAATGTCCATTGACAAAATTCAGGCTAAATGTTTTGTCAGCAAGCTCCACATACTTGTCATTGAATGCCCCAACGGAGTGAAAATATGTACAATTAACGCCTTTTTGTAACAGGGCTGCATAAATTGAATAGCTATAGTATTCTTGGCAATACCCACTAGTCATCGTGGTATCAAGAAGTAAGATATCCTTTTGACCATAATAACGAATAAGACGTTTCCTACCGCAGCAACTTTCTAAAATAAGTGGATATTGAATAATGTATTTTCGCCAGTCGGTTACTACACTACCATCAATAATACGCTGTAAATCTTCCAGAATAGTTTGTGGTGTTACCATATCAAAAAGTTGTTTTAAATATAACACTTTTTCATGACGTAAGAAACGTTTCCAGCTAATATCTCTATCGAATCCTTCGATTAAGAAGCTACGATTTTGTCCGGATTGAATTAAGTAATCCCCAAATGTAAGAAGTGCTCTACTTAGTAAATTAATTGGTACATTCAAATTTGTCTTACCGAAAATACTTACTGCTTTTTCATAATAGGTTTTAAAAGATGTTCGTTTTTCTACTTGCAATTGCTTCGACCAATCTGTTAATTCCTTGGCATCAATAAATAGCAATAGAAAGCCAATATCACCTTCAAAATATCCATGATCTTCTGCTTTATATAGTTGCTCTTTCCAAGCCTCATCCTGAAGTGCTAATTGTGCTTTTAATTGTTCTTGTGTAAGCTGTGAACCAAGGAAACCTGTAAGCTTGACTGTTGAATCAGCAATGTAAGCATCTAGATTTTGTGCATTTGCAATGAGCGTATCAACTGCTTGGATAGATTGCATAAAATCCTCAACACGGTTGTAAATCGTATTAACTGTTACATTACGTATAAAGCGCATCCACCTACCAAAAGCGGTAAAATTATCTCCAAATTCACGAATATAGGAGACAATTGCAAAGAGTTGCACACGCTCTGTATAGTTGATATCATTTGTCATCGCTTGTAAAATAACTTTCTTTATATCTATAACTGTCTGCTGGTTAAATAGTGTTCCACAACAAAGGCTATCAAGAAACGCTTCAATATCCTTTATCCATGACTCGCTATCAAAGTACAAATGTACAAAGTCGTCAAATCGAATACTTTCCCCTTTATTAATAGCTTCAAATAGACGATCTCGATTATGATTATAACGTGCAATCTGATTATAAAGTATCGCATAGAATAATTGCAAAAACGATTGGTCATAACTCTTTTTCTGATACTTCCAAAAAAAGTCCGACCAAATAGTATCTATTTTATGCGAAATTGCCTCACTATCGATATTGCTGAAATTTCCCAAGTATTGTTGGAAACGAGCCTTGAAATTTTCGAATGTTGTAAGAGGTTTTCCTCGCGCATTCATTTTAATATAAAGCGTATCTTCCAATTGGAATGAATCTAGGTCGATAAACTGAAACGTAATTGGTGAATTTGTTTTTAACGTTTCAAATAAATCTATAGGAATATTATATTCTTTTGCAAATGCATGGATGGTATCAATCATCGTTAGCATCGAAGCAACTGTTGGATCGTCTGCCCAACCATAATAGAATTTCCCTTCATTAAAAATCTGCTTTGATACTGATGCTTCATCTAAATCAATGTCTATGAGATCTACAAGCAATTTACAAAACAGCTTACTACTTAAACGGGTTTCATACGAAAACTTCTGAAATATCGCTTGATTTTCAACTAATTTTCCTTCTTTTAAAGCAATATACCAGTGCAATAAAAATAACGTCGTTAAGCGCTGTTGTCCATCTAGTGGCGCAAACTGATTTGTTTCGTTCAACGTTCCATAAATAAAATCTAATTCAACTGGGTTACCTGTTTGAAGTGTATTAAAAAGCACACGTAAAAACTCAGAGCGCACATGTTCTACCCCTTTTCTACCTTGTGCATAATCACGCTGAATAATTGGGATAGTAATATTATGTTTTTCCAATAATGACCAAAAGGAATATATCTTCGATTGATGCATCTTATCCTACCTGACTTTCTGTTGGAATTTTTATAACAGGAGCCAATACTTCAAGTATATTTTGCATATAAGCTTCACGGTCTTCTTGATTCCAATGGTGAATCTGTTTCGTTTGTTTACTGTAATATTTTAGAAATACGTTTTTCGTACAAATTGGAATATAAACACCATTTTGATCACGTAAAATAATTTCCTCACGTTTTTTTGGGAAAATAGCATTTTTATAAGAACGATTAGTCTTTACATCCAGTAATGTACAGTTTGAAATATGGTTTGAGTATCCTTCACCGAAGTAATCAACGATCTCTTGTTGGATTTTTTCAAATTCATCTACTTCCATCGCATCTTCTTTAATTATTTCTTCATATTGCGTAAGCCTTTCTTGAAGTGAATTATCTTCCATAAAAGCTAAAGCATCGCGAACAAAAGACAACTGTTCATCTTGTTTCATAAATACTTGACTTTGTAATGCGTGAATATGTTCAATATCCCACTTCTCATTTTTAAAACGGTCAAAATCAAAGCGTTGCTTCGAATGACGATCTTGTTGCAATGTTAGGATATTATAAAGAAGCAGAACATCCTTCACCTTGGCCCGTTCAATATCATAGCTAAGTTCACTAATATCCCAATCTCGCAAGCGATTACTAATCATGTTATATAATGACTTTACAAATTCATCCTTTTTCATAGTGTTTGCACTTTTAATAATGAGTTGAATAGATTGCCCTATAGTAAGTAAATATCCAATTAAGTGATACAATTCACGATTATCAAACCATTCGTTAAACTGATAATAGAGGGTTTGAATCTCAGACCAAAGCGCCTCAACCACTTCATGACGAGACTTTCCCTGCCCGGTAAGGCGCTCTATCTCATCATGAAATAAATGAAACGTACGATAAGAAGCATGTATATCTATATTTTTAGGGAACTTTGCAGTCACCAATTCAAATAACCATTCGATATGATTTTCATATTTAGCTTCTATTGGCTGCAAAAAGTACCAAAAATCTGGATTTTGCAAACGGGTTTCCATTACATCCCATTGTGTTGCCAATTCAATTTGTTTCATTTTTAGATACTCATGCTGTGCTATATTAGGGCCTAAGTTGTTTTTACTTAGAAATAAGGCCTTAATTAGTTCCGCGTTCGTCAAAGGGATCTTACCGATATTAATTCGGGTAAATAAATTAATTTCATTATATTCCGTATCAAGCTCATACCATAATACCTTTACTTGATCGGTCAGACGTTGCCAAATGTGAATAGGCGCATTCTTTTCAGGATGACTTTTAAACCAATTTTCAATTGTTTCATATGCATTATACATATGATAAAAGTCAATGTTATTGTTACGTTTAGGTTCCCCATCTCTTATGTTAGAAATATATTCTTCACTATCAGTTCGTGTTTCATAGGACAACGTATATCCTATCCCTTCATAAAATGGAATAATAGACTGGATATATTTTACAATTATTAACACTGTAGTCAAACGCTGCTGCCCATCAATTACTTCTATTTTGTTATCACGCTGCTTTAGGACAATTGGTTGTAGCCAATAGAAATCATCCTTCTTGGGATCCATTTGGTGGAACTCCCAAATATCATCTAGCAACTCTGTAACTTGTAATGATGTCCACCTATACCCACGTTGATATGCAGGAATCCAAAAATGAACACCTGCTTCCATCATTTCACCAATACTCGTTGGAACTAATCTAGTCAAAAAGTAATCCTCCTCTCAAAATTTAGTGCTTACTGTTATCTTAAAGTAAATAGAAAAAAATGTATATTGGGATGTAAAGCACTACAATTCATGCAATATCAGAAAGGCCTCCCCAATTATTGCAAATTAAAAAAGGGTTTATACTAATATTTGTCAAATTTGCGGGGAAAGAGTAGACTTAGGAAACAACGAGTTTATATCTCATGGTCACCACCTGCAGCCCTTGGGTAGTGATCATAATTGCCCTGATGTTCCAGAGAATCTTGTAATTGTATGCCCAAATGATCACGCCTTATTGGATAATGGCTCTATTTGGATAGATCCTAACGATTATAAGATTAAACATATTAATCCTAACCATCCCCACAATACAAGAAAATTGATCATGAAACATAACATTGATTATCTGCTATAATAATGAGCATTTGTTTAATAAAGAAAAGAGAGTAATCCAAAATAATAAAACCAAGCAAAGACCTATATCAAATAAAAGTGGTGTTGTTATTGGCAAATACAGGGAAGACCAATCATTTTTTTCCTAAATCTAGGGATCGTATTGATGAAATGGTAAAGGTTTGTGAGTCTTGTGGAGTCCCGATAAGGAATGGATTATATTGTAGTTGTAGTAAGGGTGAGAGCGCAGCAAAGACTGATATTCAGCTATCAAATGAACCATCGACTCCCGTTTTGTGCAACCAAGGGATCTTAACTTCCTCCTTTCTTGGTTTTCACGCCATTAAATGACCTTTGGTAATGTTCTACGGCCATAATACAATCATATTTGTTGATAAAACATTCCTTAGTAGCTCAATGGTGGAGCAGCAGCCGTCTACTATTAACAGGTAGGCTGGCAGTTCCAGTCCGTCCTGATGAACCAATACTGAGAAATACCGAAGTGGTCATAACGGGGTGGTCCTAAAAACCGTTTGGGTGCAAGCCACGTTGATTCTAATCCTACTTCCTCCTCCATAACGCCGGCTTAGATCAATTGGTAGAGCATCTGACTTGTAATCAGGGGGTTGAGGGTTCAAATCCTTTAGCCGGCACCATATATGGGGCTGTACCCAGTTGGGAGAGCGCCTGCCTCACAAGCAACAGTTCCACCATACATAAATCCAAAAGCTGTTATCCTTTTTACTGGGATAATTGCTTTTTTAGTTCTGTTTTATTGATATAATTGAGGTAATATTGAGTAATTTTGTAAAACAACTACATATTAACACCGTAAAAAGGAGTAATATCATGGGGAATAAAAAAGAAACGATTCTGCT
>DATFAW010000171.1:0-4027 GCA_035254165.1 Paludibacter sp. | reverse complement strand
CGCATCGCATTAAAAATTATTTCTCGGAAATTACACACATCGACCTGAAATGGTTACAGGTATTACTTACTTCGTCGCTGGTTGTGAGTTGCATAATTAATATTACTTTTTTTATTGATTTTTTTATTCCACTTGCCTCCTTCGAACGGTTGCAAGCTTCCAGCTACCTTTTTGTTTCGATATATGTGCTATTTTTAGGTTTTTTCGGACATAAGCAAGAGTCGTTGTTCACTAAAGTGCCACTGCAACAAGTGGAAGTGCCGGCTAAATCGCAAAACAACATCAATCGATCCGATGAAACGTTTATTTATAATTTGCTGGATGTAATGAAAGAAAAGAAACCGCATCTCAATCCTGAATTGACCATCTCGGCACTCGGTGCCGAGATGAATGTAACTGAAGAATATCTTTCGACCATACTGAATAATCAACTCAACCGGAATTTTTTCGATTTCATAAACCATTACCGGGTGGAAGACTTTAAGGTTCAATGCCAGAACCCTCAAAATGATCATCTCACACTGATAGCCATTGCCTACGACTGTGGCTTTAATTCCAAAGCTACGTTTAACCGTGTGTTTAAGAAATTTACTAGCTTAACTCCCAGTGAGTTTAAACAAAGTGTGTCAGAAAAGTGATACCATTTTTTGTTCATTCTTCTGTAAAGTGAGACCTCTTTCCGGTTTATCAAGACTTCCAACTTATTTGGTTTCTATTTCTTTGCAGTGAATTTTAAACCTCACATACAAGGAAATGAAAACAAAAATGATTATGTGTTTTATGATGCTCGCCGTCATCACTGCATGCACAAGCACAACCAATTTGCCTGACAAAACAACCAAATGGAAACCCCGGTTGCAGTTACAAGCTGGACTCAGCAAGGGTGGAATAGCCGAAAATAGAGATTTCGCATCGACTCCCAACATCCCTGTTGATGGATTCAGTGGTGCAACCAGAAGCGTAGGACCCAATGCAGGTGCACATATAATTTTGCCGCTGAAACGAAATGCTTTCGAAACAGGCATTGACTATATGTACAACAAGCAAACATTTAAGTATAATGATCTATTGAACAATTACGTAGGTTATCGCGGCTTACGTGTTTCACAGTTTATGCTTCCAATTACCTATAATATCGGCTTGTTTAAGTTAGCAAATCAACAACCATTCTGTTTTCTAAAACTGGGATATTTGGTTCAGTATAATTTATTGGGTGTAACTAATAGCGGACAGAACCTTCCCGGGTACTCATACAATCATTGGTCGAAAGGAGTTACTATTGGATTATCATCCACACCTGTAGTACTTAAAAATGGCACATTGCTTGGCATTTACTTCGATGTGTATCGTGGAAGTAAAATATATGACGATTTCTATAACAGCGTCGCCTATAAAACGCCCGGATCAAGCTTTCTGAAATTTGGACTTATCTATCAATTCAAATAAATGTTTTAATCCACAAAAAAACATAAGCACAATGAAAATTGCCATTATCTACGCTACGCAACATGGAACAACCGAAGCCGTGGCAAAACAAATCCAGAATGAGTTACAAGCACAAAAAGTGGAACTGATAAACCTGAGCCTCAATAAAAACCCCGATTTAAGTATTTACGACCTGGTGGTATTGGGCAGTTCCATACATGCCGGAAAAAACCAAACGCTGATGCATAATTTCTGCAAGAAGAATATGTCGGAACTCCTACAGAAACGGATAGGTTTATTCCTATGTTGCCTCAATGAAAAAGAGTTTGAGAAGAATCTATTAAACGCTTATCCTGAGATTCTACGCAACCATGCATTCGATATACAATTGATGGGGGGTGAATATAAAATGGATAAAATGAATTTTATTGAGCGTTTACTGACCAGAAAAATAGCTGGAGTTACTCAGTCGAAATCCATGATTAACTACGACAACATCAATAACTTTGTAAGCAGTCTGCAGCAATACGGAAACGTTTAAATAATTGTAATAACGAAATGATTAGTTAGAAAAGGAAAAACGAAATTTTGGAAATTCTGATTCCGACTTGTTTAATAATTCGTATCTTTGAACGCTCAATACGTATAATTTACTAAATAATAATAACTATTTTTGATATGAAACAAATTGAAAAACTATCGGAAAATACTTACTACAGTGCAGTAAACCTGGGTAATTTAGATGATTTAATGGATTATTCACTGGTTCATCCGGTGAATAAAAGACTCATAGAAGGTAAAGTGTTTTTAAAAGATGCTACCCAGGCAACTGGCACTGAAATTTCGTTTAATTCGCTCCCTCCGCAATCGGAGCAACCTTACTTTCATATTCATCGGAAGAACGAAGAAACCTATATAATTTTAAAAGGTTACGGTTTTTTTCAAGTAGACGAAGACTGTTTCGGCATAAAAGAAGGCAGCGTAATACGAGTTGCACCACAAGGAAAACGAGGTATCTGCAATTCGTCAGACGAAACAATGATTTATATGGTAGTTCAGTCTAAAGAGAATTCGCTGGAAGAACACACCACAGCTGATGGAGAAAGGCTTCCTTGCAAACCCAAATGGAGATAAATAATCAAGCACAGTAAGAAACACCATTTCGGAATTGTATAAACAACCACAATCGGATATGAAAGCAAAGAATTTAATTAGAAACTCATTGCTGGGAATAGTTGGTATTCTTACGGTCAGTGCCTGTTCAACCATTCCTAAAGGAGTAAAAGCAGTTCATCCATTCGATAAAGACAAATACTTAGGTAAATGGTATGAAATAGCCCGTATGGATTTTAGATTTGAACGCAACTTAAATAATACAACTGCAAATTATTCATTCAATATGGATGGCAGTATTAAAGTTGATAACCGTGGCTTTAATTATAAGACAAATCAATGGAAACAAGCCATTGGTAAAGCAAAGTTTGTTGGTGAGCAAGATGTAGCTATGCTTAAAGTTTCATTCTTTGGCCCGTTTTACTCCGGTTATAATGTTATTGCATTGGACAGTGGGTATAAATACGCTCTCGTTGCAGGAAAAGATTTAAATTATTTGTGGATACTCTCTCGCGATATTACCATACCCGAAGATATCAAACAAAATTATCTTAGAATAGCTAAAGAACTAGGTTATAAAACAACTGAGCTCGTGTGGGTTAAACACGATAAAAAATAGGCATCTTAAAGATTACTTTGCCTGTTGTGTAGAATAAGAAATCCCGTCGAATAATTCTGTTCGACGGGATTTTTATTTGATTGTACCGTTATTCTTAATACTGTTCTTTTTCGTTGGGGAAATCGCCCGATTTTACGTCTTGGACATAATGTTCAATCGCTTCATTCATGACACCTTGTATATTGGCATACCGGCGAAGGAATCGGGGTGAAAAGTCTTGCGTCAGACCAACCATATCGTGCAATACCAATACTTGTCCGTCAACACCTCCACCTGCTCCAATACCGATAATCGGAATGGTTAGCTCCGAAGCAACACGTTGTGCCAATGCTGCCGGAATTTTTTCCAACACGATAGCAAAACAGCCGGCTTCTTCAAGCAAATGAGCATCGCGTATAAGCTTTTCAGCTTCATCGTCCTCTTTCGCTCTTACGGTGTACGAACCGTATTTGTTGATCGACTGTGGCATTAACCCCAGGTGTCCCATAATAGGTATTCCGGCACTTAAAATACGTTTTACCGATTCCAGGATTTCTTCTCCACCTTCGAGTTTTAAACAGTCGCCGTGTGTTTCTTTCATGATGCGAATGGCAGAAGCCAGTGCTTCTTTTGAATTGCCCTGATAAGTGCCAAATGGCATATCAATCACTACCAAAGCACGTTTCACACCTCTCACTACCGATTTTGCTAGGAAAATCATTTGATCTAGCGTGATAGGAAGTGTGGTGATATTTCCGCACATAACATTTGAAGCAGAATCGCCGACTAAAATGACATCTACTCCAGCTTGGTCTACAATGGTTCCCATTGTGTAATCATAAGCTGTTAGCATACTTATTTTTTCTCCACGCTGTTTCATTTCCACCAAAC
>DATFAW010000170.1:0-5815 GCA_035254165.1 Paludibacter sp. | reverse complement strand
ATATGAAGTTTATCATTTTAATCCTGTTCCAGCTAAATTAACTGCAGCAGAAGCTCAAGGAATTATTGGGGCACAAGCTAATACCTGGTCTGAAAGAATTCCAACAGAAAGTCGTGCAGATTATATGGTTTTCCCAAGGATAACTGCATTGGCAGAGTTATTATGGACTCACAAAGATGACTATAATTCTTATTTACACCGTTTAAAAATGCATTACCCACGTTTAGATGCATTAAATGTAAGTTATCGTTTACCGGATATTGATGGGTTGATCGAAAGAAATGTTTTTGTTGATAATGCTGTGCTTAATCCCCCAAAGCCTTTACCCAACTTTACGTTAAGGTATACAACAGACGGTAGTTTGCCGGAAAAAAATTCTGCAGTGCTGGATGGTCCACTCGTGATCAATAAAAACAGTGAGATACGTGTTGCAGCATTTACTGAAGAAGGAAGACGAGGTGATGTCAATGATCTGCATTATAATCAGCAGACTCTTGCAATACCAGAACAAGCAGTTAACGTTACTGATGGACTGATTTGTAATTTCTTTCCAGGCGAATTTAAAAATGTGAAATCAATAGCCGGTATTGCTAAATCTGTTGCTACTGTAAATGGTATTAAAGTACCTAAAGAGTTCGAGGCTCCAAGTTTTGGTCTAAAATACCAAGGATTTCTTGATATTCCGGAAGATGGCATTTATAGTTTTTATTTAAACTGTGATGATGGTGGTATTTTGAAAATAGCTAATCGGGAAGTGGTTGATAATGACGGACCTCATGCTCCTTTTGAGAGAGTAGGCCAAGTGGCTCTAAAAAAAGGACTTCAAATTTTTGCCTTGGACTTTATGGAAGGTGGTGGAGGATATACTTTAAAACTACGATATAGCATTAATGGTTCTCAGCCGACGGAGATTCCAACTAGCTGGTTTAAACATTGATTCTAAATTGGTAAATTATAGTCGTAAAATAATATAAGATGAACAGACTTACAAGGATATACTTTTTGATTTCTGCTGCTGCATTTCTTTCTATTGCTTCTTTCTCGCAGAACCAAATCGCACCAAAACCTTATGGTGTTTTACCCTCTGCCAGGCAGCTTAAGTGGCAGGAAACAGAAATGTATTGCATCATCCATTTTACTCCAACAACGTTTCAAAACCTGGAATGGGGGTATGGAGATGCAGATCCTTCTATATTTAATCCTTCAAATTTTAGTGCCCGGCAAATAGTTGATGCAGCAAAATCCGGAGGCTTTAAGGGAATTGTGTATGTGGCTAAACATCATGATGGTTTTGCCTTATGGCCAACTAAAACGTCTCCGTACAATATATCAAAAAGCCCATGGAAAAATGGAAAAGGTGATATTGTAAAAGAATTCCAGCTTGCAGCAAAAAAAGCAGGGATGAAATTTGGTATTTACTGTTCTCCGTGGGACAGGCATAGCTCTGTTTATGGAACCCCGGAATATATAACTGTTTACCGCAATCAGCTGAAAGAATTATATACTAATTATGGCGATCTCTTTATGAGTTGGCATGATGGTGCAAATGGTGGCGATGGGTTTTATGGCGGTAAAAACGAAAAACGAAAAATTGATCAGTCTAACTATTACGACTGGAAGAATACCTGGGCAATCACCCGCAAATTGCAACCAGACGCTAGTATTTTCAGTGATATTGGGCCTGATGTACGTTGGGTGGGTAATGAAAGAGGAGAAGGACCTGAAACTAGTTGGTCTACTATCGATTTAAAAGGTATTAACGGGAAACCTGCTATGCCTGGAGCTACCCAGGATTTTAATCTGGGAACCGGCACCAGAGGTGGTAAACAATGGGTACCATTTGAAGGAGATGTAGCGTTGCGGCCAGGTTGGTTTTACCATCCGGAAGAGGATAATAAATTGAAAAACACTGCTGATCTGTTTAGTATTTATTGTAGTTCAGTTGGGCATGGTGGTGCCTTGGATCTTGGACTTTCTCCAACGCGAGAAGGTAGATTGCATCCCAATGATGTAAAGGTCCTGGCTGCATTCGGGAGCTTCTTAAAAGAAACTTTTGCTCATAATCTTGCGAAAGAAGCTACAATTAGCGTATCTAATTTACGAGGAAATCTACAAAAAGAATTTGGTCCGGTCAATTTAACCGATGGTGATCGCTACAGTTATTGGGCTACTGATGACCAGGTTCATCAGGCAGCTGTAACATTAAGTTTTAAAGATCCGGTTGTTTTTAGTTTGATACAGCTTCGTGAAAATATTAAACTAGGGCAGAGAATTGATAGTGTTGCCGTCGAAGTTTTCAGGAATAATGAATGGGTTAAAATAGCAAAAGCAACCAGCATTGGTGCAAACAGAATTATACGTTTAGCTGAACCTCAAAAGGCATCGCAGGTGAGAATTCAAATTTATGCACCTGTAAGTATTGCTTTAAGTGAAACAGGACTTTACCTTGAACCCAAAATAGTAAACGAAAGTAAGGCGAAAGAAGAAAATGCATTTGATAAATCTGGTTGGAGGGTAATTAATGAAAATGGTTCAACAGTGGAGGACGGTTTTTCTGCAATTGATCAGAATGAGTCTACAGTTTATAGCACAACCCAAAATAGCATTATGTTGGATTTTGGAAGTGAATTGACGTTCTCGGGTCTGGGCTATTTGCCAGCGCAAGATAAATCTTATGGGGCAATTGAAAAATATGAATTACTGATTAGTGCAGATGCTAAACACTGGACAAGCGTTAAGTCTGGTGAATTCTCTAATATCAGGTCTAACCCTATTTTGCAGCGGATCATATTGGACAAAATTACCTCGGCCAGATATGTGAAACTAACAGCAAAGCAAACAGTATCTGACGAGCCAGGTAAAACAACTTTACGTGTAGCTGAAATAGATGTTTTTCGCTAATGACATAGTAAGTAGACAATTAAATAACCAACAGCAATTAATTCATTCCGATATTGTTGGCATTAGTCGATAATATTTGGTTTATCAAATATCCATATTTCTCATGAAAAAGTTTTTGTGTATTGTATTTAGTTTTTTTTGTCTTAGTTCTATTCATTCTCATACTCAGGTTTCTTATCGAAATCCAAATCTGAGTGTGAAAGAGCGCACTCAGAATCTTTTGTCGCTAATGACTCTGGAAGAGAAAGTGGGACAACTTCTTTGCCCTCTTGGATGGGAAATGTATGAGAAGCAGGGCACTCGTGTGACTCAGTCGAAAAGATTCGAGCAATTAATTAAAGAGAGGAATGTGGGTATGTTATGGGCGGTATATCGTGCCGATCCATGGACAAAAAAAACATTGGAGAATGGTTTGAACCCCGAATTAGCAGCTAAAGTGGGTAATGCACTTCAACGTTATGTGGTTGAGAACACGCGTTTAGGTATTCCTCTCTTTTTAGCCGAAGAGAGCCCTCATGGGCACATGGCTATAGGAACCACCGTTTTTCCAACTGGCATCGGACTGGCCTCAACCTGGTCGAAGTCACTTCAGACGGAGGTTGGATCAGTTATCTCAAAAGAAATTCGCTTGCAAGGTGCGCACATTGCGTATGGACCAGTACTTGATTTATCTCGCGATCCACGCTGGTCGAGAGTAGAAGAAACCTATGGTGAAGATCCAGTGCTAAGTGGTCAGTTGGGAGCTGCCATTATTACAGGAGAAGGAGGTGGCAATATAGCTCAAAAATTCAGTGTCATTTCAACGTTGAAGCATTTTTTGGCTTACGGAGTAGCTGAAGGCGGATTAAACGGCAATGCTTCTTCGGTAGGCATTCACGATTTGACCCAGACTTTTTTGCCTCCATTTAAAGCGGCTGTAGATGCTGGAGCTTTGTCGGTTATGACTTCATATAATTCGGTTGATGGTATCCCATGTACTTCTAATAAATATTTACTAACAGATATTCTTCAAAGTACTTGGAAATTCCGTGGTTTTGCGGTTTCCGATTTGTATAGTATAGAAGGAATTAAGAATAGTCACTTTGTTGCATCAACCATTGAAGATGCTGCTGTTCAAGCCATATCAGCTGGTACTAATGTGGATTTGGGAGGCGATGCTTACTTTAAATTAATTGAAGCTGTAAAAAACGGAAAAGTGCAGGAAGCAATTATTGATTCTGCAGTTTATCGCGTTTTGCGTCTGAAATTTGAAATGGGCTTGTTTGAAAATCCGTATGTAAATCCAAAAGAAGCCAAGTTGGAGGTTCGAAGCAATGCAAATATTGCGGTTGC
This sequence comes from Paludibacter sp., assembly GCA_035254165.1. Lineage (GTDB taxonomy): Bacteria > Bacteroidota > Bacteroidia > Bacteroidales > Paludibacteraceae > Paludibacter. Next base: position 1,582 of record DATFAW010000170.1, on the reverse strand, counting down.
CCGGAAAGCAGCACAAGAATCAGTTGTTTTATTGAAAAATAACGGTGTTTTACCTTTGAGTAAGCAAATTCATAAACTAGCAGTAATCGGTCCAAATGCCCATAACCGGTATAACATGTTAGGCGATTATACAGCTCCGCAAGAAGATAGTAATGTGAAAACAGTACTGGATGGAATCCACACAAAATTGCCTTCGGCATCCATTGAGTATGTAAAAGGGTGTGATATACGGGATACTACTCAGGCAGAGATAGACAAAGCTGTGGTGGCTGCAAAAGCTTCTGATGTAGTTGTAGTTGTAGTAGGTGGCTCGAGTGCCCGTGATTTTAAAACAAGCTACATTGCAACCGGAGCTGCTGTAGCTTCTAAAGACAATGTAAGCGACATGGAATGTGGCGAAGGATTTGACCGGGCTTCGTTGGATCTTCTTGGAAAACAGATGGATCTGCTCAAGGCGCTTCAAGCAACAGGTAAACCGCTTATTGTTGTTTATATTCAGGGTCGTCCGCTCAATATGAATTGGGCTGCCGAGCATGCCGAAGCGCTTTTAACGGCCTGGTATCCCGGACAAGAAGGAGGTGACGCTATCGCAGATGTATTGTTTGGCGATTATAATCCGGCAGGGCGATTGCCGGTTTCGATACCTCGCTCCGTTGGGCAATTGCCTGTTTATTACAATAAGGCAAATCCCATAGGGCATAATTATGTGGAAATGCCGTTTACACCGCTTTATAGTTTTGGTTACGGACTGAGTTTTTCGAAGTTTCAATATGCCGATTTGAAGGTGGAGAAAAATGGCAATAGCACATATGATATCTCTTTTTCGGTAACAAACAGTGGTAATTACGATGGTGACGAAGTGACTCAACTTTATCTGCGGGACGAAGTGGCCTCTACCGTTCAGCCCAACAAACAACTTAAGCATTTTGAACGTTTCTTTCTGAAAAAAGGAGAGCAAAAAAAAGTAAAATTTATTTTAACTTCGGATGACTTTTCGGTGGTTAACCCCGAATTGAAAACGGTTGTAGAACCCGGAACTTTTAGGATTATGGTTGGAGCCTCATCGGATGATATAAGACTAAATTCAACATTAGTAATCCCCTAAACGGAATAATACAGAAAGAGATAAAGATGTATATTGAATGTTTAATGACGATACAACTTTTCCCTATAAAATAATTCTTCGAACAGAAATAAAACAATATAGATATGTTACAAGTACTAAACCGAAAATTCATTCTTTCCGTAGCACTGCTATGCTTGATGGGATTTACTGGAAATGCTCAAAGCAAACATCTTTTCGAGGTAAAGGATGGAAACTTTATGTTCGATCACAAACCGATGCAGATTCTTTCGGGTGAGATGCACTACGCTCGTATTCCGCATCAGTATTGGCATCATCGTCTGAAGATGCTAAAGGCAATGGGATTAAATACCGTAGCTACTTATGTGTTTTGGAATGCACATGAAACCGAACCTGGTAAGTGGAATTTTGAAGGAGATAAAAACCTGTCGGAATTTATAAAGGCAGCTGGGGAAGAAGGACTTTTTGTTATTCTCCGTCCGGGTCCTTATGCTTGTG
>DATFAW010000169.1:0-4040 GCA_035254165.1 Paludibacter sp. | reverse complement strand
GTTTGGTTCCTTGTTGGCAGGGAAAGTTTTAGCAGCATCGGATATTTCAACAAAGCTTGTTACATAATTTCGTCCTCCGGCTTTAATTCCTCCACCAAACGCCGACCGTTTCATGCCACCAAAAGGTTGCCGGTTCACGATGGCACCCGTAATTCCACGGTTGATATAAAGGTTTCCTGCTTCAATGCTATTCTTCCACTGCAATTGTTCTTCTTCATCAAGGCTTTGCAAACCCGAAGTCAAACCATATTCCGACGAGTTAACCAGATCAATTCCATGTTGTAAATCGTCGATACAAACTACGCCTAACAGTGGAGCAAATAATTCGTTTTTAAACGTATAGCTTTCGCGGGTAACACCCCATTTTACAGTAGGTTTCAGGATGAAGCGTTTTTTATCTACAAATTCCGGTTTTACCAACCACCATTCTCCTTCTTCCAGGTTATCGATGGCATGAAGTAACTTATCATTTTCATTGGTTATCATTGGTCCGACAATATTGCCACCATCCCAAACACCACCGGTTTTCATACTGGTTACAGCATCAATCAGTTTAGTCTTAAATTCAGGATCGTTATACACTTCTTTCTCAAGCAGGAGCAACGAACAAGCCGAGCATTTTTGACCGGCATTACTGAATGCTGAAGTAACGATGTTTTGAATTGCATGATCGCGGTCGCCACTGGCTGTAAGAATGATCGCATTCTTTCCACCTGTTTCGGCCGAAAGCGGGCAGGTCGGGTTGTTTTCCAATAACCGGAAAGCTGTATCGGTTCCACCTGTCAGAATAATATGTTTGATGGAAGGATGAGCTGTCAGATAGTTCAACGGTTCGCGGCCTGCTGTACAAACAACCTGCAAAGCATCTTTAGGAACGCCTGCATCCCAGAAGCACTTGGCAAACTCCCAGGCAACTGGAAATGCGGTAGTGGCCGGTTTCAGAATCACTGTATTGCCGCCTGTAAGAGCTGCGGCAACTCCACCAACAGGAATGGCTAGTGGAAAATTCCATGGTGGAATAACCAGTACAATACCTTTAGGGGTAATAGTTACAGAATCCAACTCCTTGAAGTTTTTCATTGATGTAGGATAGAACCGGCAAAAATCAATTGCTTCCGAAACTTCCACATCGCCTTCTTCAATTGTCTTTCCGGTAATGGCAGACATGCAACCAATCAGGTTCCCACGGTTTTTACATAAGTTTTCGGCAACCTGATGCAAGATCTTGTTCCGGTCATTCAGGCTGGTTTTTCTCCAGTTTGATGAGTCTGTTTCTGCAATTGACAGGATTTCTTTTACCTGATCCAGGTTTGATAAACTAGCTTCGCATACACACACTTTCTCTTCCTGGCTGCGATCGAAATAAAGGTACTTCTTTTCAGAACTCAATTCTTTTTCACCAATTTGTATCGGAACCTGATAAGGTTTGTCGGTTGGTAGTTTTTTCCATTGTTTCTTAATAGAATCGGCCCACAATCTATTGGGTCTCAAATCGAAATCTGTATCCGGCTCGTTGTGAAAAATATCAACTGCCACCTTCTTACTACTTACTTCGTGGGTTTTGCTCCTGTCTTGTGTTCTGAATGGTTTTGCTTCAACTTTATCTTTCAATGCAAAGGCTTCAATAAATTGTTTTTGAAGGAAATTCCATTGTTCGCTATCGTATTTCAGGTTAAACGAATAACTCAGGAAATTGTCTTTTCCGGTATTTTCGTCCATGCGACGTACCAGATACGAAACTGCATTCAGAAAATGTTCGTTTTTTACTACCGGAGTGTACAGAATAATTTGTTTTCCAAGACTGCGCATAACACGTGGGAGGTGATTTGCCATTCCTTCCAGCATTTCAAAGGTGACTTCTTCTTCCACATTATTTTTTCTACTCAGCAGGTAGGCATAACCAATGCTGAAGAAATTATGGGACGCAACGCCGATATTCAATACTTTCGCATTTTCGGGCAGTAAAGCACGATCTAAAATGTGCAGGTAGTTGGCGTCAACGTCGATTTTGCTTTTGTGAACCGGGTTTTCCCAACCTTTGATGGATGAAATGATTGACTCCATCTGCAAGTTGGCGCCTTTGACCAATCGCATTTTAAGTGGAGAACCGCCTTCGGCCACCCGTTTCTTGGCAAATTCCAGCAATTCGGTTTGGAAGTTTCCTGCATCGGGCAGGTATGCCTGAACAACGATTCCGGCTTTGTAATTTTTGAACTGAGGCAGGCTTAAAACGGTTTTGAAAACATCGAGAGTGAGTTCGGTATCTTTATACTCTTCCATGTCCAGGTTCACAAACTTGGCAGTGGAAACTCCGTTCTCGTCCACATACGGAAAATCGATAGATTGTTGATAAATGCGCGTTAATCGCTCGCAAAGTTCTATTTTGTTTTGAGCATAGTTCAATGGATTTATCTGGGCGTAAATTCCGGATATTTTGATGGAGATGTAATTGATCTGAGGATCTTTCAGCGCATCCAGGTAGTGATTGTACCGATGATCGGCTTCGCCATCGCCAAGTACCACTTCGCCCAAAAGATTCACGTTCTGACCGATTTTTTGTTGGCGGCGTTCGCTTAGGTGATGATTCAGGAAGGATGCTTTTTCGTTGATAATTACTTTTGAAGTATCAGAGCGAAGCCGATACTTTATAATTGGAACTGCAATGAAATAGAACCTATACCCAAAACTAATAAACAACTTAAAAAGAAAAGTATCTGTAGGACTTAAAAACTGAGGTATACCGTATTGCTTAATCAATATCTTGATGCGAAGAGCCAGTTTCTTGCTGTTGTGAATCTGTGAAGTTTCATCCAGCATCTTCGAAAGCAGGGTTTTGTCACCAGGGTTTTGAATAAGAATGGCGTATTTCTTCTGTTCTTTCAGTTCATCGGCTGAAATTTCTTTTTCAGATTTTGAGAGAAAATCTTTTGCCCATTCAAGGACTTCGGTAGAGCTAATTTTTTCCATAAATACTACATTAATTTAATTTCTTCGCAAGATAATTGAAAAAAATGAAATAGCTAAGAATTTTAGACTATTGTTATAGTAAATGGATTATAGTTATATTGTAAGAATGTTTTGGCGGGTTTTGAAGAACGAAAAAACGTTCCTGAAGGCTTCGTATAAATTGAATATTCTATGTTATTCATTCATATCAAATCTTGCATACGGCAGGCAGGATTTGATATGAATGCTTTTTTAGACAGCATGCCATGTATCTTTATTGCTGTGCTAATCTTTCCACTTCAGTCCAGTTTACAACATTCCAAAATGCTTTTGCGTAAGCTGCCCGTCTGTTTTGGTACTTGAGGTAATAGGCATGTTCCCAAACATCCAATGTGAGTACCGGTTTCCCTTTTATCACGGCGTTAGGCATTAATGGGTTGTCCTGGTTAGGAGTGGAAATGATACGTAATTTGCCCGAACTGTCTTTGATAAGCCAAACCCAACCTGAGCCAAACCGACCTAAAGCGGCTTTTTCGAATTCAGCTTTAAATGCATCAACACTTTTAAAGTTGTCAGTCAGTATTTTTTCCATTTTAGGTGACATGTTGGCACTTCCGGCAGGAGCCAGCATAGTCCAGAACAAGCTGTGATTGTAAAATCCACCTCCGTTGTAGCGCACCGGCGTTTGAACATCAGCCGGAAGATCGTTTAAACCCTGAATCAATTCAAGAATGTCTTTTTTGTATAATTCGGGATGCTTTTCTAATGCTTTATTCAGGTTGTTGAGATAAGCAGTGTGATGAAAATTGTAATGGATATACATGGTTGTACTATCAATGTAGGGTTCCAACGCATTGTACTTGAAGGGTAGGGGAGCCTGCTTAAATTGTGCGAAACTACAAATTGATACTGCAATTAATAGCACCAGGGTTGATTTTAATCTATTCATGTTTTAAAATTTGAGGGTTAAATAATTTGAATTGTGTTTGAATGTAACAATTATTTAATAGCATTGTTTAATATGAGTTTGATTTTTAAGTTGATATAGCCTGAATTTAAGCCATGAGTATTTTTCACTTATTCATTTGGATTTT
>DATFAW010000168.1:0-7723 GCA_035254165.1 Paludibacter sp. | reverse complement strand
CGATATAAAAAAGCAAAATAAAATTTGCATATAACTAACTGATATGAAAAGTATGATGAAAAAACATTTTTTTGCGGCATTATTTCTATTTGTAGCTGCTTCTATTTTTGGTCAATCGAAAGTCGTAAATATCTGCGATCTGGGAGCAAAATCCAGTAACACTACCGAAAATACGGCTATTATCCAAAAAGCCATTGACGATATTTCGGCTGCGGGTGGCGGACGGGTTGTGATTCCTGCCGGACGATTTGTAACAAGCATATTGACTCTTAAATCGAATGTAGATCTACATCTCGAAAAATATGCTGTGTTGGCTGGAAGTACTAAACGAGCCGATTACGGACCTTCATCACAAGCATCAGCACTTTTAGTTGCGGATAACGCGACCAACATTTCGATCACAGGTAGGGGAATGATTGACGGACAAGGCGAAGCTTTACTGAAAGATATTTATGTAATGCTTCATGCCGGGACGCTTCAGGATAAAGAATGGCAGACCGAAAACCCATGGCATCAGGTACGTCCGGAGGAGCAAAACCGTCCGAAAATTATCAATTTCGAACATTGTAACAATGTTGTAATTAAAGGCATAACACTGAGAAATGCCTTGTGCTGGGTTCAACGGTATAATCAATGTGCTGATATGGTGATTGATAGTATGCAGGTAGAAAGCAATGTTTATTGGAACAACGATGGAATTGACTTCGTGGATTGTAAAAATGTAAAACTGACCAATAGTTTCTTTAATGCCGACGACGATGGAATTTGCCTGAAATCGGAAGACCGGGATAGTCGTTGCGAAAATATTTTTGTTTCAGATTGTGTGGTGCGTTCCAGTGCCAATGCGGTAAAACTGGGAACGGCATCTTGGGGAGGTTTTAAAAATATCACGATAAAAGATATCAAGGTGTTTGATACTTTCCGCTCGGCCATTGCTATCGAATGTGTGGATGGTGGTGTGCTCGAAAACATTGATGTGAGAAACATCAAAGCTACGAATACCGGGAATGCCATTTGCATTCGTCTGGGGCATCGTAATAAAGATTCGGTATCGAGCCAGCTGCGCAATGTGCATATTGCCGATATGGAAGTGGAAGTGCCTAAGACAAAGCCGGATATCGGGTACAATATGGAAGGTCCTTGGGTAAGAGCTCCTCACAATGTTTTTCCATCGTCGGTAACCGGAATTCCCGGGCATTCTGTTCAAAATGTAGTCATTGAGAATGTAAACATCGTTTATCAGGGTGGAGCCGACAGAAAAGTTGCTTGCTTCGGATTGGACTCATTAGCAAAAGTACCGGAGCAGATTCCGAACTATCCCGAATTATCAATGTTTGGCGAACTTCCTGCCTGGGGCTTTTATGTTAGGCACGTAGAAGGTTTGCAAATGAAAAATATCAGTGTCAGCTATAAAGACGAAGATTTCCGTCCGGCCATGGTTTTTGACGACGTGAAAGAATTGAATCTGAATAATGTCGTTGTTCTCACAGCAAAAGAAATGCCTGTTCTCGTATTAAGAAACGTAAAAACCCCACTACTGGAACAAGTAAACTTACCGGTAGATAACAAAAAGGGAATTCTTATTTTGAAGAAATGAATAAAAAATCAGCACTAACTTGTTTGTTTTTAGTTGCTTTGGTTTTTGGATTCGCCCAACGACCGGTTGACTTGGTGTATCCGCTACTCGATGCAGCCCATGGGCGCTGGTTTTATTTTTCATCAGCTTGCCGTCCCTTTGGCATGGTGAGCCTTTTCCCCGACAATGCAATTGCCGAGGATTGGGATGGTGGTTATCGCTACAGCGAAGATACCATTCGCGATTTCAGCCATATCCATGAGTGGCAGCTTTCGGGCGTGGCGGTTATGCCTGTCACCTTTAGCCCGTCGGAAATTCCCGGTTTGTTGAACAACTATTCTTCTACCTTTTCTCATAAAAACGAAACCGTCAAGCCGGGATATCATTCAGTTTTGCTCGATAGGTACAACATAAAAGCGGAACTTTCGGCCACTAATCGTGTAGGTTTGCATCGATATACGTTTCCAAAAGAGAAAAATCACGGGGTTATCTTTGAATTAGGCGGACATCTGGGCCCTTGCGATATTCCCGAAGGTGGTTTTAAACAGGTTAGCCAATATGAAATCAGAGGATACATGGTCAATGGCTCAACTATCCGACGTGTAAAACCTGCTCCGGTATACTTCAGTGCCGTTTTCAACCGACCGATAAAAAAGATTTACCTTCAACAATCGGGTAAGCTACTCGCAGATCTGAAAACATGGAAAGGCAACAATGGAAAAATATTGCTGGAGTTTGCTGACGGACAAGAAGCTTTTTTGATGAAAGTCGGGCTGTCGTTCACCAGTGAAGAAGGAGCTGCCAATAATTTACGTGCAGAAGCTCCAAACTGGAACTTCGACCAAATTAAAACCGGCGCTGCCGAACAATGGAATGCCATGCTTTCGCGCATTCAGGTGGAAGGCGGCACAGAACTTCAACAGCACCGCTTTTATACCGACTTGTGGCATGCACTTCAAGGTCGTCGGATGCTGAATGATGCCGATGGCAAATATGCCGACTGTACCGGAACAGAGAAGGTGGTGCGTCAGTTGCCGCTTGATAAACAGCAACGTCCAAAATTCAATATGTATAATTCCGATGCGTTTTGGGGAGCACAGTGGACTATCAATACCCTGTGGCAACTTGTTTATCCCGAAATTGCCGAAGATTTCTGCAACTCATTTCTGGAATATTACAAAAATGGCGGACTCATTCCGCGCGGTCCATCGGGTGGCAGTTACACCTATGTGATGACCGGTGCTTCGAGCACACCTTTCTTTGTGGCCGCATGGCAAAAAGGCATTCGTGGATTTGACATCAACAAAGCCTACGAAGGATTGCGCAAGAACCACATGCCCGGCGGAATGATGAGCCGGATTGGCTACGAACATAAAACCAGCAAAGGTGGCGGCTTGGAATATTATATTAACAATGGCTATGTGCCTTATCCACTTTCGGATACTATTTATGGAATGCATCAGGATGGAGCTACCATTACACTCGAAAATGCTTATCAGGATTGGTGTCTGGCGCAATTAGCTAAATCATTGGGCAAAAATAATGATTACGGTTATTTTATGAAACGGTCGGAGAATTACAAAAAACTCTACAACGCTGCCGAAGGTTTTATGGTGCCCAAAGATAAAAACGGGAAATGGCAAATGCCTTTCGATCCGCTCGTAAGCAATCGCGGTTTCGAAGAAGGTAGTAGTGCCCAATACACTTGGTTTGTACCGCATCAGCTCAATGGATTATTTACTTTAATGGGCGGAAGTGATTCGGCAATTGTAAAATTAAACCGGGAGTTTGAGTTGACTCAACCTTACCGCTTTTGCAACGAGCATCCAGAACTGCCCGATCCTCCAGTGGCTGAGTTTGCCGGACAAAAAAGCTCTGCAAAACGGAAATATGTAAATAATGAACGAACTTGGGTAAATTATTCCAATCAGCCGGGCATTCAAATGGCTTTTATCTTTAACTATGCCGGAGTGCCGTGGCTTACCCAAAAATGGAGTCGCATGGTGGTGGACAGTGCTTATAGCAAAGTATCTCCTTACTACGGTTACAACGGCGACGAAGATCAGGGATTGATGAGTTCGTTGAGCGTATTAATGAAACTCGGTTTGTTTCAAATGACCGGAGGATGTGACGAAAATCCGCGCTACGAGCTGGGTAGTCCGTTGTTCCCAAAAGTCAGCATTGCCCTGCAACCGGCTTATTATAAATCAAAGGAATTGATTATCGAAACGAAAAATAATAATGCGTCCTCGCCTTATATTCAATCGGTCAAATTAAGTGGAAAACCATTGAATATCTTTTATTTTAATCAATCAGATATCAATGCAGGAGCACATCTTGTTATTGATATGAGTGCTGAGCCAAATAAAAGTTGGGGTAAATAAAACCTGTTTTTACATTATCACGCAAAGGCGCGAAGAAAACTCTTAAGTTTTCTTTTTGCGTCTTATTATATTTAATTTTCAGCTATTTTATTATCTTTTTTTGCGTCTTCGCGCCTTTGCGTGAAAAAAAGTAAATACCTGGTACTTGATATTTCTTGATTTGCCGTCTGTTCCGTTAATGATTAATTTGATTTTATAACGAAATATTATCATGGATTCTATTCTAAAAAAAACATTGCTATTGTCATCTTTCATCCTTGTAGGCAGTTCCTTATTTGCCCAGCGCTATTCTTCCTATATCGATCCGTTTATAGGTTCAGAGAAAAAGGGCAACGTGTTTATAGGTCCTTCCTGTCCGTTTGGCATGGTAAAACCGGGTCCCGATTGCAGCAAAGCATCCAACAGTGGTTATGCCCCTGACACTACTCAGACTATCTACGGCTTCAGTCAGGTACATGTGAGTGGTACCGGTGGCGGCCCAAAGTATGGAAACATTGCCGTGATGCCTTTTTCGGGCGATTTTGAATCGACTAAACACGAATCCTTGCGCTCCAACGAAACAACCAAAGTCGGTTATTATAGCGTTTTATTGAAGAAATGGAATATCCTTACCGAAATTACCACGTCTCCCAAAGTGGCTTTTTATCGTTTTGTATTTAGCAAAAAAAAGAAAGGAATTAAGATTGATTTGGGCGATTTTTTGGGCGAAAAACCTGTTCCCGATTCCCGTGAAGCACAGCAATTTGTTGGATCGGAAATTCAGGTTTTGTCCGATACAGAAATTCAGGGCTATAGCCGCATTATGGGCGGTTGGAATAATGGAGCCGCTTACACGGTTTATTTTCACGCCATTTTTGATAAACCCTTCAAAAATTTTACCACCTGGAAAGGACAGAAATTCTTCGTTGGACAAACTACGCAATTTGATTCCGGAGAAAAAACAGGAGCTTTGCTATCTTTCAGTAACAATGAATCAGATACTATTCAAATGAAAGTCGGTATTTCATTCGTCAGTGAGTTAAAAGCAAAACAAAATTTGTCAACTGAAATTCCTCACTGGAATTTCCAAAAAACATTGGCTGAGACTCAGGATAGATGGGAAAATCTGTTGAAGCGGATTGAGATTCCGGCTGAAGCCACTCACGACCAAAAGGTAATGTTTTACACGGCTTTGTACCATACGCAGCTTATGCCGGTAGATCGCACGGGCGAAAATCCGCTCTGGACCTCCACCCAGCCTTATTACGATGATTTTTATGCCATTTGGGATACCTATCGTTCGTCGCATCCTTTGCTGACATTGATTACTCCTTCGCGGCAGGTTGATATTGTAAACGCCATGCTCGATATTTACAAACGTGACGGCTATTTGCCCGATGCCCGCAGTGGAAATTTTAATGGTCGAACGCAAGGCGGATCAAATGGCGAAGTGATTATTGCCGATGCTTATGCCAAGGGGTTGAAAGGAATTGATTATTCGCTTGGACTTCAGGCCATGTTGAAAGATGCCACTGTTCCTCCCGGAGGAAATGAAGAAAAGGAAGGTCGCGGCGGACTGACTGACTATAATAGTCTTGGTTATGTTTCTACCCGCTTTGTTCGTTCCGGAAACCGGACAGTGGAATATGCCTACGACGATTATTGCCTGGCTCAGGTAGCCAAAGGGTTAAACCGGATGGGTGAGTATCGCCGGTTTATGAAACAATCCGAAAACTGGAAAAATCTCTGGCGCGATATTGAAGACAATGGTTCACGAGGGTTTATTATGCCTAAAGACGCAGCCGGTCGCTGGGTCGACAGTATTCCGTGCGATGTGTATAACGGTCGCAACAGTTACGTTTATTACACGCCTCTGGCACAAGACTGGCCAAACTGTGTGTGCTGGTGGTGCGGATTTTTCTACGAAGCCAGTTCGTGGGAATATTCATTGTTTGTGCCGCACGATGTTCCCGGGTTAATAGCGAAATCGGGTGGTAACGAAGCTTTCCGAAAACGCCTCGATACGCTTTTCGACAAAGGTTTTTATAATGTTGGCAATGAGCCATCGTTCCTGAGTTCGTGCCTGTATCACTGGCTTGGACGACCCGATTTGAGCAGCCAACGTACCCGTCGGATTATCGACAGCAATTACGATGCTTCCCGTGGCGGCATTCCGGGCAACGACGATTCAGGTGCTATGTCCTCTTGGTTGGCCTTTCACATGATGGGGATTTATCCTAATGCAGGTCAGTCGTATTATCTGATTACCTCGCCTTACTTCAAACAAACTGTTGTTCATTTGGAAAATGGAAAGGATTTCAGAATCGTTGCCAGAAATCTTTCCGATAAAAATGTATTTATCAAATCGGCCACATTAAACGGAAAACCATTCAATCAGGCATGGATAGAGCACGAAGATATTGTGAAAGGCGGCGAATTAGTCTTTGAAATGAATTCGAAACCGTCTGCCATATGGGGGAAAATAAATTTACCTCCTTCCAGATTATATTGATAAAAAATAATACCAGGTGTTTCTTTAAGGTGTATTTAATGACTTGTTGTATAGAAGGCTGTCGTTCTGGTAAACAGAAGATAGCCTTCTTTTGGGATGATTATTCGTGGGGTCAAAATGCATTCCACCTTGTGTTTATCCACCCATTCTGCTGATCTTTTTTAAGAAATGTCCAAGCCACAATCCGGCTTACTTTTGTCCCCTGACCCATAGGAATGGTTTTTACATCCAATGCGCCGGCATGCTTAAGCGCATCGTAAACACTGGCAAGATGCGATTGTTTGGAAATCTGGGTGGTAAACCAAAAGCAATTTGATCCGAATTGCTTACTTTGCCGGATCATGTCGCGCACAAACCGTTCTTCACCGCCTTCACACCACAACTCATTGCTCTGACCACCAAAATTCAGGGTCGCTGTTGTGATTTTCTTGTGGTTCAAACTGCTTAGTTTGCGAAGCGTTCCTTCTTGCGCTTCTTCTGCTGACGAATGAAATGGTGGATTACAAATGGTTATATCAATCGGTTCATTTCGTTCCATGATTCCATGAAAAATATCTTTCGGATTCTCCTGAAAACGGAGATCGACATTTCTTTGTAGAAAGTGATTGTAATTTATGATCTTGTTGGCTGATTCCAGTGCTACAGGATCAGTGTCCGATCCGATGAACGTCCAGCCGTATTCTTTATTTCCTACAATCGGAAACACACAACTGGCACCAACGCCAATGTCCATACATTTAATTTTGAACCCTGTAGGAATTTTTCCGTTATTGCTGCCCGCCAATAAATCGGCAATATGATGTATGTAATCAACTCTACCCGGAATAGGAGGACATAAATACCCGGTTGGAATATCCCAATAATCAATATTGTAAAAATGCTTCAACAATGCTTTGTTCAACCATTTTACCGCTTTCGGGTTGGCGAAGTCTATTGATTGGTCATTAAACTGGTTTAATTTTACATATTTTGCCAGTTCGGGACAAGTAACAATCAATTTTTCAAAATCGTATCGTTCTCTATGTTTATTCCGGGGATGTAAGACTGTTTTTTCTATCGGATGTTCTTTCTTTTTGTCAGGCATAGAGGTGGAAAATTGTGAGTTTTAGTTTGGTTACAAAGATAAACAATGTAGACCTTAGTTCTGCACACTTTTATAAAATTATTAATTTTAGGCTGTTATGGTTTTTTTAGATGTGTTTTTGATATTTCGACTGTTGTTTTTTAATGAGAAATATCCAGCTTTAGCGTGTTGTTTTCGCTTCTAATTTT